>JASBVW010000148.1 GCA_029961005.1 Bacillota bacterium | reverse complement strand
GCCGATAATATTGGCCATATGGAGGTAGTAGCTGTTGATCAGCCCCTGCTCCCCCAGGACGAAGAGCGCCAGCACTCCGGCCACCGCCAGGAGGGCGGCCGTTGTCGCAGGCGAGAGGGCGCGTAAGGGCTTGCGGCGTTGGATCTTCGGTACCGCGGACACGCTGCTTCACCTACACTTTCTTGGTCACTGGCCGACCCAGCAGCCCTGTGGGGCGGAGCAGAAGAACCAGGATGAGGATGGTAAAGGCAATCCCGTCCCGCAGGGTCGAGACGAGGTAGCCGGCCACGAAGATCTCCACAAAACCGAGGAGAAAGCCACCTAACATGGCGCCGTCAATTAGCCCAATCCCGCCCACCACCGCCGAGATGAAGGCCTTCCAACCGATCACGATCCCCATGTAAGGGTCAATGGACGGATAGGCCTGTCCGTAGAAGATGCCGCCTACGGCCGCCAGTGCAGAGCCCAGGGCAAAGGTGGCCGAGATGACCAGGTTGAGATTGATGCCCAGAAGGGGCACCACGTCCCGGTTGTCCGAGACGGCGCGCATGGCCTTGCCCAACATGGTGTGCTGGACGATATAGCGCAGCAGCAGCATCAAGCCTACGGAGACGGCGATGATGATGACCTGGACGTTGGAGGTGGCCACGCCGAAGAACGCGTACTCCTGCCGCCCGATCAGGGTGGGAAAGACCTGGGGGTTGGGCTGGAGCGCCCGTACGAAGTTTTCCAGGAAGAGGCCGATGCCCAGAGCGGTGATAACCGCGGAGACCCGGGGAGCGTAGCGCAGCCGCCGATAAGCCACCCGCTCAATGGTCACACCCAACAGGGCAGTAAAAAGCATGGTGAGGAGGAGGGTCGGGACCAGAGGCAGTTTGAGGAAAGTCCCGGCTAAAAAGCCTATGAAGGCGGCCACCATAAAGATATCGCCGTGGGCGAAGTTGATCAGCCGGATGATCCCGTAGACCATGGTATAGCCCAGGGCGATCAGGGCGTAGATGGCCCCCAGTTGCAGCGCGTTCAGGAATTGTTGAAAAAAGATGATCACCTGAAACCCACCTTTCGCAGGGTCGGGAGGCCAAGGGGCGGTAAGGGGTTCCGCCTAGAGAGTGGAACCCCTTACCGCCCAGGATTACCGCTCGCTCACGGGTTAACGGTAGCCGAGTACCGGAACTGGCCACCTTTGATCTGAATCATGACGGCGCTCTTGACCGGATCGCCGCTCCCCGCCGGATAGCTGATGTCGCCCGTCACTCCAGCAAAGCCCTTGGTCTGGGCCAAAGCGTCGCGCACTGCCTTGCGATCCAGCTTCCCGGCCTTCTCAATGGCAGCGAAGAGGATGCGCAAGGCGTCATAGGTGAGAGCGCCGGCCGCATCCGGCTTCTGCCCAAACCGGGCTTCGTATTTCTTTACGAACTCCCGCGACTGCGGGCGATCGATGTCCGGCGAATAGTGGTTGCTGAAATAGGTGCCTTCCAGGTCCTCTCCGCCGGCCTTCAGCAGGACTTCGTTGTCCCAGCTGTCGCTGCCCAGGATCTTGGCCGTAATCCCCAGCTTCCGGGCTTGCTGCACCTGGAGCGGGATTTCATTGAAGTAGTTGGGCAAGAAGAGCACATCCGGATTGGCCGCCTTGATCTTGGTCAGCTGGGCCGAGAAATCGCGGTCCCCCGTGGTATAGCTCTCGAAGGCCACCACCCTTCCTCCGGACTTGGGGAA
Source organism: Bacillota bacterium (assembly GCA_029961005.1). Classification (GTDB taxonomy): domain Bacteria; phylum Bacillota; class UBA5301; order JASBVW01; family JASBVW01; genus JASBVW01. The sequence goes on along the minus strand of JASBVW010000148.1, from coordinate 3,007 downwards.
CTCCCTCCGGAAGACCTCGGCGATGCCCTTGTTGTAATCGCTGGCCACGTCGTACAGGACGGCCGCGGTCTTGGCCTTCAGGTTCTTGGCCGCAAAATCAGCCACCACTTTGCCCTGGAAGTCGTCCGTGAAGCAGGCTCGAAAGACGTACCGCTTCCCTACGGTCACCGTGGGGTTAGTGGACCAGGGCGTGATCTGAGGCACGCCCGCCGCTTCGGCGATGGGCACGCCGGCCAGGGTGCACTTGCTGCTCTGGGAACCGACGATGGCCAACACGTTGTCCTGGTAAATCAGCTTCTGGAAGACGTTGGCGGTGGACTCGGGCTTGTTCTCGTCATCCTCAATGATCAGTCGCACTTTGACCCGGTCCTTGCCTACCTTGAGGCCGCCGGCGGCATTAATTTCATCTGCCGCCATCAGAGCGGCATTCTTGGTGCTCTGCCCCAGGGGCGCGATCTCGCCCGTGAGCGGAGCCGAGACGCCGATCCTGACTTCGCTGGCGGCGAAGGAGCCGGTAGCCAGCAAGGCCGCGGTCAGGGCCACGGCGCCGACCAATAACCAGAGAAAAACCTTCTTCACCACGGATTCCCCTTTCCTCGTTCTACTCTCTTCGTGATACGACCTTGATCCCCCTTCGACCTTCCCCGCTGACTCCCTGCGCGCACAACCTTCGCGGAAAAGTTGCCCAACCACCTTCTCCGTTCCCACCTCCCTTCAGAGGTCTATGCCCGTCCGCGCCGGAACGCCTTTGCGAAAGGGATGCTTCACCTCGCGCATCTCTGTGACCAGGTCCGCCAGCTGGATGAGCTCCGGCGGTGCCCCCCGACCGGTCAACACCAGGTCTACCGCAGAAGGCTTGCGCCGCACCATTTCCAGCACCTCTGCCAACGGGATCAGCCCGAAGTTGACTGCCACATTGAGCTCATCCAGGACCACCACATCCCATTGCCCGGAGGAGACCGCCGCACAGGCGGAACTCCACCCTGCGGCGGCCCTTTGGCGGTCCTCCGGCGAGAGGGCACGAGGGTCGACCAACGACTCTCCCCCTGCTTGTTCTACCGAAAGTAAAGGAAGCCAGCGCTGCGCCGCCAGCACTTCCCCGCTGGGCCTCCCTTTTAAAAACTGGATCACTTTCACGCGCCGGCCGCGCCCCAAAGCGCGCAAGGCCAAACCAAAGGCTGCCGTGGTCTTTCCTTTCCCATCGCCGGTATAGACGATGATCAGACCTCTCGCTGCCCCTTCTTCCGGCACTGGCATCACCCTGTTGCTTTTTCCACAAACGTACGACAATTCCTGCTCTTCACTCTGCTCAGCAGCAGAGGGGGAGGAGATCCGTGAGCCGGGAGAGCCAAAAATCAGGCTCCCAGGTGGCCAGCTGCTCCCGCGGGAGCAGAGACCAGGATACTGCCGCCGTCTGCACACCGGCCGCCTTGCCTGCCAAGAGATCGCAGGGGGTATCCCCCAAAAAGAGGGTGTCGGCTGCCCGCGCCTCCAGGCGCTCCAAGGCCAGCAGCACCGGCTCCGGGTAAGGTTTGTGCCGCTCCGTATCCTCGCAACAGACCACTGCCTGGAAATAGGGCCAGAGGCGGAAATGGCGCAAAGCCCGCTCGGCCAGGTGCCGCCGCTTGGAAGTGACCACCCCCAACTTGATGCCACTTCGCTGTAAGGCGGAAAGCACCCGGCGCGCCTGGGGCACTGGCCTGGCCAGCCGATCGTGCTCCACCTCGTTGAAGCGAGAGTAAGTGGTCAAGAGCTCCTCTACCCGCCCGGGTGCCAGCAACTGGAGTTGTTCCCGCAGCGGCAGCCCGAAGTGCGGCAACAGTTCCTCTTTGGTCCACGGGCGACCCAGGTGCACCTGCGAGGTATAGGCAAAAGAGCGCAAGATCAACTCGTTGGTGTCGATGAGCGTCCCGTCCAGGTCAAAAAGAACGGTAGAAAAGCGGGGCATAGCAGATCACTCCCGGTCTTTTAGGTTAGGTCAGCCCCAGCGCTGGAGCAACCACAGCAGGACGGTAATGGTCGCCGAGCTGGCCAAGGTGGAGAGGAAGACGACCCGGGCGGTAAAATCAGCCCGATGGTCAAACTCGGTGCTGAGCACCACCGTCATGACGGCAGTGGGAGTAGCGGCCTCCACCAGCAGTACCTTGCGCAAGAGCCCTCCGATGCCCAGCCAAGCGGTGAGGAACCAGGCCAGCAGCGGAGCGGCCACCAGGCGCAGCCCCACGGAGAGAAAGGCCGCCCGGGTCAGTTCCCCGCTGGTGGATTTAAATCCTTGCGCGGTCTCCGCCAGCTGAATCCCCACCATGAGCAGGCTCACCGGGATGGCCCCGTCGGCCAGGAGGGCCACCCCTTTTTCCAGCGCCACCGGTAGGGCGAGGTGGAACTGCCTCAGCGCGAGGGCAGCCAACATAGCGTAGAGCAGCGGCATACGCACTACGCGGCCCAGAGCGGCGGCCACCCCCCACCGCTGGCGGCAGGTGAGGTAGACCGCCCAGGAGTTGGTGAGGACGGATTGAAAAGCCATAAAAGTTACGGCCAGCGTGAAGCCAGCCTGGCCGAAGGCGAAATAGTTGACTGGAACTCCATAATGGCCAGAATTCATGAAGAGGGTGGTCAGGGCCACCAGATCCCACAGCGGCCGGGGCAATCTCCACAAGCGCACCGCGGCCTGAACCAAAAGAGAGCTGACGCAGGCCAGAAGCAGGGCAAAGAGTGCTACTTTGCCCAACTCCGCCCCGGCCAAGGGCGTGGTGAGGAAAGAGCGCAAGGTCAAGGCAGGGTTAAGCACGTACAGGGCCAGAGCGGCAATGGTTCCGGTATCCAAAGCGCGGCGCCGCTCCAGCAGGTAGCCGAGGCCGATGACTAAAAAAAGAGGCGCTATCACTTGAGTGATGATCTTCAAACCTTCGCCCTCCCCGGCCAAGCTCTTTGCCCGGAAAAGCTTTCCGGGCCGTTAGGAGAGGAGAAAGCGGGAAAAATACGCTGTGTGGAGATTGTGATCACACAG
>JASBVW010000147.1 GCA_029961005.1 Bacillota bacterium | reverse complement strand
GGCATCTCGGTGGTGTTGATCACCCATTTCATGGACGAGGCCGTCCAGGCCGACCGGGTGTTGGTGATGGAGGAGGGGCGCCTCCTTTTTGAGGGGACCCCGCGCCAGGTCTTCGCACAGGTGGAGCGCCTGAAGGAGATCCACCTGGACGTTCCTCAGGTGACCGAACTGGCATCCGTCCTGGCTGCGCAGGAGCTCCCGCTCCGGCGCGACATTCTGTCGGTAGAAGAGATGGTTCAGGCTCTGGAGGAGGCCTGGGGGCAGTGAAGATCATCGAGGTGCGCAACCTGACCTATACCTATCAGCCGGAGAGCCCTCTGGCCGTCACAGCCCTGCGCGGGATTACCTTTTCCGTGGAGGAAGGCGAGTTCATCGGTATTATAGGCCAGACGGGATCCGGTAAGTCGACCTTGGTGCAGCACTTAAACGGCCTGATTCGCCCGGCTCCGGGGCAAGTTCTGATCGACGGAGTAGACCTGGGGGCCAAGGGGACCGACCTGAGGGCTGTGCGCAGCAAGGTCGGTCTGGTCTTTCAGTACCCCGAAAACCAGATCTTCGAAGAGACTGTGGCGGCCGATATCGCCTTTGGCCCCCGCAACCTGAAGTTGCCGGAGGAAGAGGTAGAGAGGCGGGTCCGGGAGGCCATGGAGCTGGTGGGCCTCGACTACCGGGCCTTAGCAGACCGCTCGCCCGCCGAGTTGAGCGGCGGGCAGTTGAGGCGGGTGGCCATCGCCGGGGTGCTGGCGATGCGGCCTAAGATCCTGGTCTTGGACGAACCCACCGCCGGCCTGGACCCGCGGGGTCGGGACGAGATTTTGGCGCGCATCCGGGCCTTGCACGACAGCTTGCGCCTCACCACCATTCTAGTCTCGCACAATATGGAGGAGGTGGCCCGGCTGGTGGACCGGCTTTTGGTCCTCCACGAAGGCCGGCTCATTTTGGAGGGCCCCCCCGGGCAGGTCTTCAGCCAGGTGGAGACGCTGCGCCGCCTAGGGCTGGGGGTTCCGCAGGTGACCCAGGTTTTACACGGCCTGAAAGAGCGGGGCTGGCCGGTGCGCACGGAGGCCACTGACGTTCCGGAGGCGGCCCGCTGCATCCTGGAGGCTTGGAGGAAGAGGATGTGCTCAAAGACCTGACCCTCGGTCAATACATCGAGACCGGTTCTCTGGTTCACCACCTGGATTCCCGCCTGAAGATCTTGGCCACGGCGGGCCTGATCACCCTCCTTTTCTTGGTCCGGGACCTGAGAGGCTATCTCGTTCTGGCCGTTTTCCTGGCGGGGGCGGTCTTCTTGGCGCGGCTGCCCTTCCGCCTGGTGTTGAAGGGGATCCGCCCCCTGGTGTGGTTTATCCTCTTAACGGTGGTTCTGAACATTCTGATGGTGGAAGAAGGTCCTCTTCTCTGGTCTGCCGGCCCCTTGCGGGTGACGGCGGGGGGGCTGGAGCGGGGGATATTCATGGGGGTGCGCCTGGTCCTGCTCATCCTCATCACTTCCCTTCTCACCCTGACCACCTCCCCCATCACCCTGACCGACGGTTTGGAGCACCTCCTGGCCCCCTTTAAGCGCGTGGGCGTGCCGGCGCATGAACTGGCCATGATGATGACCATTGCCTTGCGCTTCATCCCCACCTTGCTGGACGAGACGGACCGGATCATGAAGGCCCAGATGGCCCGGGGAGCGGACTTTGAGCACGGGCGGATTACGGAGCGGATCCGCAACCTGATTCCTCTTCTGGTGCCGCTCTTTATCAGCGCCTTCCGCCGGGCTGATGAGCTGGCCATGGCCATGGAGGCCAGGTGCTATCGCGGGGGGGAGGGCAGGACGCGCCTGCGGGAACTGAAGTGGACCCGGCGGGACTACCTGGCGGCGGTCTTGGTAGCGGTTTTCCTGGTGGTGACGGCTTATTTGTTCTAGGAGAAGGGTGCGATGCGCACGATCAAGCTGACCCTGGCTTACAACGGCACCGCCTATGCCGGCTACCAGCTGCAAAGCGGACGGCCGGAGCGCACGATCCAGGGCGAGCTGGAGAAGGCCCTCTTCAAGGTGACAGGAGAACGGATCCGCCCTGTGGCAGCGGGGCGCACCGATGCTGGCGTGCACGCGTTGGGACAGGTGGTGAGCTTCTCCACCCGCGCTTCCCTGCCCCTTCAGGCTTGGGTGCCGGCGCTGAACGCCCATTTACCGGCGGACGTGGTGGTGCGCCGGGCGGAAGAGGCCGCGGAGGGCTTTCATGCGCGTTTTTCAGCGGTGGGAAAGGTCTACCGCTACTTGATCCAGAATGGCCGCACACCGGCTGTGCTCTGGCGCCCCTTTGCCTGGTGGATCCCTGTGCCTCTGGAGGTGGAGGCCATGAAGGAGGCCGGCCGCTACCTGGAGGGAGAGCACGACTTCTCCTCTTTTCGCGCCAGCGGGTTCAGCACCAAGACTTCGGTGCGGCGCTTGGTCAGCCTGCGCTGGAGGGTGGTGCCGGCGGGAGAGGGGGATTTGTTTCTTCCCGGCCCGGCCGGTACAGCGCCCTCGGCGGGGGAAAGCGAGGGGGAAGGAGAACTGGGCCGGTTGATCGCCGTGGAGCTGACGGCTGACGGCTTTTTGTACCAGATGGCCCGCATCATTGTGGGGACTTTAGTGGAAGTGGGGCGCGGTCGCCTGCGGCCCCAGGAAGTCGCGGAGATCCTGGCGGCTAAGGATCGGAGAAGGGCCGGACCCACCGCGCCAGCCTGCGGGCTCTGCCTGGTCAAGGTCTTTTACGAGCCCGAGAGGCCTTGCTAAACGGAGGATTTCCTTGACACCGTTGGCGCGGTTATATTAAAATAAGACCTGTGGCTTTTTAGGTAGAGGGTTTCGGTTTCAGGTCAGTACAGGAGGTTCAACCGGTGAGGACGACGTTCTTTGCCAAAGCGGATGAGGTCCAGCGCAAGTGGTACGTGCTCGACGCTGCGGAGAGGCCCCTGGGGCGCGTGGCCGCGGAAGCGGCTCGCCTGCTCCTGGGCAAGCACAAGCCCATCTTTACCCCGCACGTGGATGCCGGGGACTTTGTCATCATCGTCAATGCCGATAAGGTTCGCCTCACCGGCAAGAAGGCCGAGCGGAGGGTTATCTACCGCCACAGCCTCTATCCGGGTGGGCTGAAGGCTATTCCTTACGGTAAGTTCGTGGCCAGCCAGCCTGAAAAGGCGATCGAGCGGGCCGTGCGCGGCATGTTGCCTCATAACCGCCTGGGGCGCCGCATCTTCAGGAAGCTGAAGGTTTACCGGGGCCCCGAGCATCCGCATGCGGCCCAGAAGCCGGAGCTTTGGAAGTTTGAAGCCAGGTAGGAAAGAGAGGGTTGCGGTTCATGGCGAAGAACGCGGCGGCAGCTGAAGTATACAGAGCCACCGGCCGGCGCAAATGTGCGGTGGCCAAAGTACAGCTCTTCCCCGGCAGCGGCCGGATTATCGTGAACGGACGCCCTTCGCAGGAGTATTTTGGGCGAGCGGTGTTGGATTCCATTGTTCGCCAGCCCTTGCGGGTGGCTGAGTTGGAGGACAAGGTCGACGTAGTGGCAACCATCCAAGGGGGAGGCGTGAGCGGCCAGGCGGGGGCGTTGCGCCATGGCATCGCCCGGGCGCTTTTGGAGCTGAACGGGGAGTTGCGCCCCCTCTTGCGGCGGGAGGGCTTTTTGACCCGGGATCCGCGCATGAAGGAGCGGCGCAAGTACGGTTTGAAGAAAGCCCGCAAGGCTCCGCAGTACTCTAAGCGTTAAGGACCTGGAGGGCCTAAGAGGCCGGAGCACCTGAAGCGGCGCACTCGCGCGCAGGCGAGAGCGCCGCTTTGCGTTTCTGGAGGCGGAATCCTCTCCGCAGAGCAGGGCGCATACACTTTAGCAGCGGCTGAGGGAGGAGGGAGAGGAGTGTACGATCTCCTGTTTACCGGGGCCAGGGTGGTTGATGGAACGGGCAACCCCTGGTTTTGGGCCGATGTGGCCGTCCAGGGGGATAAAGTGGTGGCCATAGGAAAAGTGGAAGGGCGAGCCCGGCGAGAGGTGAGGGCAGCCGGGCGCCTTTTAACTCCCGGCTTCATTGACGCCCATTCCCACTCGGACGCCTCTTTGCTGGTCGATCCGGCGGCGGAGAGCAAGGTAAGGCAGGGGGTGACCACAGAGGTGATAGGCAACTGCGGCTTTTCGTTGGCCCCTTTGACCGGAGCGGCCCGCCACCTCGTCGCTCAAGAAGTGCAGGAGCTCGAGCTGGAACTGGCATGGTCCTCTCTGGGCGCCTACCTGGCGGCCTTGCGGCGCAAAGGAACGGCCGTGAACGTGGTCCCCCTGGTGGGCCAGGGGACGGTGCGGCGGTGCGTGCTGGGGGAGGAAGACAGAAAGCCAACCCCGGAAGAGCTGGTGGAGATGAGTAGGTTGGTGGAGCAGGCGCTGGCTGAGGGAGCCCACGGGTTGAGCACGGGGCTGGTCTACCCTCCCGGCTGCTTCAGCGCCACGGAAGAGCTGATTGCACTCTGCCGCCCCGTGCGGCAGGCGGGGGGGATTTACGCCAGCCACGTGCGCGATGAAGGGGACGAGCTGGTGGAGGCGGTGGGCGAAGCCATCGAGATCGGAGTGAAGGCCGGGTTGCCGGTGCACCTCTCCCATCATAAAGCCGCCGGGCCCACCAACTGGGGGCAAGTGGGGGTTACCCTGCGGATGCTGGAGGAAGCGAGAAGTAAAGGCCAAGAAGTGACGTGCGACGTCTACCCTTACACCGCATCG
>JASBVW010000146.1 GCA_029961005.1 Bacillota bacterium | reverse complement strand
CAATAATAGTGCGGGGGCGGCGGGCCTTCAACTCCTCCAGCTCCCTCAAACGCCCGAAGAGGCGCCGCTCCGGGTTCTCCCGCACGCAGCAGGTGTTAAAGAGGAACAAATCCGCCTCTTCCCTCCGCTCTGCCGGCCGGTAACCCAACGCCTCCAAGAGCCCGGCGATCTTCTCCGAGTCGTGGACATTCATCTGACAGCCGAAGGTGACCAGGTGATACCTTCCCCCGTGCACTGCCTCTCCCTCCGCCGGCGGGGTTTCTCTTCTCCCCTTACCGGCTCTTATCATAACCGCCCGAAACCGCGAGTGTCAAGGCAGCCCGACGTATATACCCTTTGCCCTGCTGTGGCATACTATTCACGCCAAAAATCCGGGAGGTGAAACTTACGCCGCCTGTGCGACGCTATCTCCTCGCTCTCCTCTTCGTGGGCGGCCTGGCCGCAGCCATGGCTCTGGCCGACCGAATGGGCGTGAAACTCCACACCCCGCCCTTGAACCAACCCCCTCCCCGGCCGTCTTCTGCCCCCGCAGCCGTGGAGAAAAATGAAGGCCCCTGCACGCTGGAGGACGACCGGCCTTTGACGCTGGAGGAGCCCTACATTGCCGGCCCCCTGGTCTACCACCTGCAAACCCGCCTCCAGCAACTGGGGCTGCACGCAGGGCCCTTAGACGGCACCTACGGGCCCTTGACCGCCCGGGCAGTGGAGGAGTTTCAACGCCGGCACGGATTAAAGGCCAATGGCGCGGTGGATGAAAGGACCTGGGCCGCCCTGGGCGCTCCCGGCCTCGCCAACTCCGCCACCGCCCCCGCCCACCGGCCCCGCGGACAGGTGCGCCTCCTCATCGATACCTGGGCCTGTACCCTGACGGTCTACGACGAGGAGGGGCCCTTCCTCACCTTCCCTGTGGCCGTGGGGGCACGCCGGACGCCCTCGCCGGTGGGCGACTGGACCATCACGCAAAAAGACCGCTGGGGGGGAGGGTTCGGCACGCGCTGGCTGCGCCTCAGCGTTCCCTGGGGCAAGTACGGCATCCACGGGACGAATAAGCCGCACTCCATCGGCTGGCCTTCCTCCCACGGCTGCATCAGGATGTTCAACCGGGATGTGGAAAGGCTCTACGAATGGGTGCAAATCGGCACACCGGTCAAGATCATCGGGAGCCCCCTGGCCCCCTTTGAAGGGCACTTCCCCCTCCTCCGGCCGGGCGACCGCGGACCTATGGTTTTAGAGGTGCAAAAGTACCTCCGCGAGGCCGGGTATTACCGCAGGAACCTGGACGGCATCTTCGGCCCCGGCACGCAGGAGGCGGTGCGGAACTTCCAGGCCGCCCATCACCTGCCGGTGACTGGCGAAGTGAACCGCCAGACTTACCGAGCCTTGGGGATCGTCTCGTTTGAATGAGGGGGCCTCCGGCTCCTTATTTATTGTTATTCAGGCTTAACAAGGCAATGACAGCCGCCACCGCCACGCCGCCGATCAAGATGCGATTGGAGCGCTCCAGAGCCGCTACCCGCTCTTCGGCGCTCCGGCGGTAACTGGCGTACTCGGCCTGAAGGGAAGCCAGGTTATCTTCCAAGGCTTGGAGGCGCACCTGCGCACTCTGGCGCTCGGCCGCAATGGCGCTCTGGAGCTTCTTTTCCAGCTCGTCCAAGCGCGCCTGAAGCTGGTTGCTCTGGGCCACCCCTTTGGTGATGTCCTCCTGCAAGATGAGGAGCTCCTTTTTGGCCTGAACCAGTTGGTCGTTGAGCTCGTCGGCCCGGGTGCCCAGGGACACCAGTTCCGTGCGGAACTCGGTAGAGAGGCGGCGCAGAGTCTTCAGGTCTTCCTCCGAGAAGGTAGTAGAGCCCCGCTCCACCTCGTCTAGGAGCTTCGCCACCACGGAGGCCAGTGTGTAGCGATCCACCGGCCGCTGGCCCTGGAAGGTATCCCCTTCGTACAAGCCCAGATAACCCTTCTCCACTAGCGAGACCACCGCTTTGTACGCCCAGTGGTCTTTGGGTACGTCGGACACCTTGACCTCCGCCCCTGCCCCTCCCGCAGCGGCGAAGACCAGACTGGCAGCTACGAGCCAGCACCATAAAACCCTCTTTCCTTGCCTCATTCGCCCTCCACTCCCGTTCCTATTCGGTAATGCGGACCTGTCCATCGGCTACGACCACAGTCTGACCCCGGTTGCTGCTGAAGACCTCCACCTGGGCCAGTTTAATGCGAGCCACGCCCGCTTGCTTGGCCTGGAAATGCAGGCGGGCCACTACCTCGCGTTCCACCCAGGTCTCGGGGCGAGTCCCGCCCAGCTCTTCCACCTTTCCCTGCTCCCGGTCTACCCGGGGCTCTGACCAAGGCTGCAACTCCTTACCTTCCACGAAAAGCGTCCCGCGCGAGAGGTAAATCAGCTCCAACATCTGCGGGTCGTACTGCACGGCCAGGCGCACCCCGCGCACGGCGTCAATGTTAGAGGCCACCACCTCCGCAGTAAAGATCCCGCCCTTCGTCACCTCCGGCGGCAGGGTGCGGACCCAGACCTTGGGCGAGAGGGGCGGCACCGAGACGGAACCGGAGCGCGCCACCTCTTCCGCATTGGCAGCGTTTACCTTGACCGCGAAGGGCAGCTTGCCTGCACCTCCCCGGCGCGGCTCCAGCGACCAGAAAAACGCCACCCGTTCGCCGGGCTGCAAAGTCCCCAGAAAGCGGCTGGGCCGCTCAAACGCAGCGGGAACAAGGCCGCCCCCGGGCGTCTCCAGCTCAGCCCAAACCAGATAAGCCGGGGAGGGGCCGCCGTTCTCCACCACCGCCTCGACCCGGAAAGGCCGGGGGACCAGGCGTTCCTCCTCGACCCGCAACTCCCGGGGCGCCGAAACTTGAACCTTTAACTGCGGCGGAGCGAGGATGCGCACCTGCCGCTGAACGGAATTGGGTTTGGCGTTGCGCGCCTCCGCCGTAACGGTGTAGGTCAGGGTCTGCCCGAAGACCTCCGGCTGGGCCACTACTTCCCAAGCCGCCTGGGCCGTCTCTCCCGGCGGCAGCGAACCCAAGCCCCGCACCGCCGGCTGCCCGCCCGCCACCGCCAGGCCGGCAGGGAGGTGCAGGGTTAGTTTCAGGTCGTGGGCCGTAACCTGGGCCCCATTCTGGACGTAGGCCACTACGGGCAGGCGCACCTGTCCCGCCCGATCCGGCCAAACAGTGGCGGGAGAAGTGGCCCCCAGGAGAAGCTCCCCTGGCGCGATGGTGATGCCGCCCAATCCGTAGGCAGTCACGTAGACCCGCGATTGGCCGGGACCCAAAGGCAGGGGTTCCCACCTCAAAGCCAAGGCGCTGTCCAGTTCGTACTCCCCGGCCCGGATCAGCTCCCGCCCCGGCCGGAAGTCGAAGTCCCAGACCCCGTCGGCCAGGCTACCCCAGTTGCTGACATAGACCCGATCGGGCACCGTGACCGTATCCCCTCTCAAGGTGCCCTGGGCTGTGACCTTGGGCTGGCTCAGGGAATCAAAGGCCTGCCAGAAGGTCGGGATCTGATCTCCGGAGAGGAGGGCATCCCTGGTCTGGGCCACCTCCCCAAAGCGCAAGGGAGCCCCGTCGTTCTCGCCCAACATGGTATCCAGGACGATGCGCAGGCCCACCAGGTGGGGCGCGCTGTCCGTGTTGGTCACCTGGTACCGGATCTCCATAGTATCCGGCCAGCCGGTGGTGGTGCTGGGAACGAGGGAAAGGGTCTGCACCACCTCCACCGGCCCTAATTTCCAGGCGCAGACGATCCGGCCCTCTTCTTTGGCCGGAGCTTTTATCACCTGACCGTATTTGCCGTCTCGGCCCGCCCGCTGCTCCGTCCTTCCGCCGAAGACGTAGTCTTCCTCGTCTACGCGCACCGTGGTGTATGACGTCCAGGGGCGGGGGCGGCCGTAGATGAGCGGCTTGTGATCGTCAGTGGCCAGATCGGGATCGCCCCCGGTGGTCTCCAGGGCGAAGCGGCCGGTGTTGAGTGCCCCGGCGTTGACCACGATCTTGACGTATTGGTTCTCCAGCGTCAACAGGTCGGGCTCCGGCTTGGTCGGCTCTCCCGGGGCCTGGCCCTCGGCCGAGAAGGCCAGAGAAGCCAGGGCAATTAAGCACAACGCGCCCACCCACCGGCGCCCTCTTTTCGCTGACTGGAGGGGGCGAAATCTCACGGGGTGGAACCTCCTTTCGCCTCCCCTTTTTCCTCGCCCGGCGGGGGCGGAGCACTACCCATCTCCAGCCCCTCAAAGCGGAGGTACGACTTGCCGCCGCGAAATTCCACGCTGACCAGGATCCGGTAGTCTTGCTTGGCGGGCTTAAAGCGCCACTCATTGGCCACAGTCAGCCGCGCCGCGTCGTCCAAGCGCACATCGCCTGAACTGCGGGCCACCCGCACCGCAGACAGCTCGCCTTCGGCCTTGACCCAGATGGCAAGCTGGACTACGCCCTCCACCCACGCTCCGCCTTGGGCAGACTTGGGATAGGTAGGGGGGCGCCCCAGGAGAATCATCCCTTCCCCGCTGGGCGGCGGCGCAGCGGAAGGTGCTTGAGTTACCTGTTCCTGGCGCACCTCCTTGGGTTTCTCTTGCCCCGCCACCTCGCCTTTTTGGGCGGGAGGAGGCGCCACCTCCACTTTACCCGCCGGGCTGGTGAGCACCGCAGGCGGTTTCACCTTGGCCACTGGCTTCTCTTGGCCTCCCGGTGGCGCTTCTGTCTTCGCCGGAGGAACCGGAGCGGGAGTCGGCAGCACCT
>JASBVW010000145.1 GCA_029961005.1 Bacillota bacterium | reverse complement strand
AGCGAGCTTCTGCTCGAGGATCGCCTCGATCTCGTCGATCACCTCCGGCGCCGCTCCGATGGTGTTGGCCTTCACAGTAAGGTAGGGCGGCCGCACCTGGGGCAGGTGCTGGAAGAAGGGTTCCGTGGCATCCGGAAAGCCCGGATTGGCGCAGCCGATGCAGGGGGTGTTGTCCTCCACCGGCCAGTTTACGTACTCGTTCCACTTGCGGGTAGGGCAGTCGGCGTAGGTGACGGGCCCCTTGCACCCCACCTTATACAGGCAGCCGAAGTCGCCCGGGTACTGAGCGAAGATCCCGTTGTCAAAGAACTGCCTCCGGGGGCAGAGGTCGTGGATGAGCTTTCCGTAGAAGAGCAGGGGGCGATTGAATTTGTCCAGGGCCGGCGGGCCTCCGTAGAGGAGCAGGTGGGCCAAGGTGCCCACGAACCAGTCGGGATGGCAGGGGCAGCCCGGGCAGTTGATGACCGGCTCCCGGATCACTTGGTGCAGGCCTTTGCAGCCTGCGGGGTTGGGGGCAGCGGCGAAAGGGCCGCCGGAGGTAGCACAGACCCCCACGGCGATGATGGCCCGGGCCCGCGGGGCCAGCTCCCGCGCTATCTCCAGCATGGTCCAGGGGCGCCCCCCGCGTTCCCCGATGGTGCCGAAGAGGCCGTCTTCCCTGGTGGGGACGGCTCCCTCCCAGATCAGGATAAAGTCGCCCCGGCGGCCGGTTTCCTCGATCACCCGCAAAACTCGCTCGCCGAAGGCGCCGCTCAAGTTGCTGTGGTAGCGCAGGTCGATGAGTTTAGTGATCACCCGGCTGAGGTAAGGGTTGACGGTATTGGCAAAAGAGAGGGTGTTGCCCGTGCAGGTGGCGGCCTGCACCCATAAGACCCGGGGCCGTTCCGGCGCGGCCAGGGCTTGGAGGATCTCCCCCAGCAGCAGGTCGGAGAGGGTAAAACCGGCGGTGACGGTGGTGCAGAGCCGAATGAACTCGCGCCTGGTTAACATGGCCAGCCCTCCAGTTCTTCTTCTAGTCTTTAGTTTGCGGGCGGAGAGGAGCAGTTATGCACGGCTATACAGAAGAGGCAACCTTTTCAAGGAATGAACGGGCTGGCGTCGAAATATAAGAATGTCCTTCAGCTATGCGGGATTTCAACGGAGGGGGCAGAGGGGTCGGTGGCGGAGGAAGCACACGTAGATGGCCAGGGCAAAGAGGAGGGCAAGGAAAGCCCCTTGGGCTGGCTGTTTCACAAGTACGGGGTGGCGGTGGTCTACCTGTTAAGCATTCGGTCTGCAGAGGAATGGCGCACCGACGCGGACTGCGACCTGGCGGTGCTCTGCAGCGGAACCGGGCACTGCAGCTTGAAGGAATCGATCTACCTCGACCTGAAAAAGGAACTGGAAGCGCTCCTGGCTCCTTTGAGGGTCGGGATCGTCTTTCTGAACGAGGCGCCGCTGGAGGTCAAGTTTGAGGTTATTGCGCGAGGGCGGTTGATCTACGTCGGCGACCAGCACCTGCGCCAGCAGTTTGAAGACTGCGTATTGCAGGAGTACATGGCGAGGGAAGGGCGTAACTGCCTTCCCGAACAGTTTTAAAGAAGCTCGGCTCGCTCAGGACGCCCAGGCCCAGTAAGAGAAGGCCTAGTCCTAAGAGGAGCACGGGATCGGTTCCCCAGGCCAGGGCCAGGTACGGCCCCAGCAGAGGGGCCAGGCTTCCTCTCAGCCCCAAAAGGGAGAGGTGGATCCCGGCATAGGTGGAGACTTGGCCGGGGGCCAGGGAGATGACCTCGTTCATCCAGCCCAGCTCTACGGCGGCGTCCCCCAAGCCCAGGAAGGCTGACCCGATCAGGACGGCCAGATAGTTATGCCCTGCCAGGTAGGCCAGCGGCACCAGGGCGTAAAAGCCCACCCCCGCCAGAACGATCTTGCGCGGGCCGAAGGAGTCCACGGCCTGCCCGCAGAGCAGGTACCCCCAAAGCCAGGCTATACTCCAGGTAATGGTCACCCACGCCACCTGGCTGTTATTCAGCCCCAGGGTCTTGACCTGGAAGATGGTATAGACCGGCAGGAGGAGCAGGTTGCCCAGACCGAAGATCATAAAGCCCAATTCGAAGCGCGCAAAGCGTCTGTCTCCGTTCAGAATTCTCCTCATAGCCTGGAAAGACGACCAAAGCGGGCTGGCAGAGGTCGCAGTCGGGGCTGGGTTTTCCTCCTCCTCAGGGAGCAGCGGCTCGCGGATGCGGCTAAAGACGAGGGCCCCCGCTCCCCCCAGGAGAGCGGCAGCCAGGAACGGCGCCCGGTGCCCTGTCTGATCCATGAGCCCTCCGGCCAGGCGGAGGGCCCCCACTTGAACCAGCCCCAGCACGACCCTCACCAGAGCCATCAGGCGCCCCCGGAATTCCCGGGGGTAAATGCGTTGCATCAGGGCGGTGTAAGCAGGGAGCTGGATGCCATTGATTAGGAAGTAGAGCACGGCCAGGGCGGCAAAACCGGTCGGGTGGACGGTAAAAGCCAGGGGAAGGAAGAGGAGGCGGGCAAGCAGAGCCGGTACGACCACATAGGGTAGTTTGGGCCGCCCTTCGCTGAGGTGGCCCCATACCCCCGCCAGGAGGAGCCCCAAGAAGGGGCCGGCCGCGATTAGCCCCACCAGGGAAGGGCTGCCTCCCATCCGGATGACCAAAGGCCCCAAAAAAGGGATGGTGAGGCCGAAGAAAGCGGCGAAGAAGGCGGCGGCGAATATATCCACTTTGAGATTGTGCCTGGTGGTGGGGTCGACCGGGTCTAAGAACCGCGGCCGGAGGGTGACCATAGGCAACCTCCCCGGGGGGCTAGCGATACCGAAAGGTTATTCGACTGGCGCGGCAAGGTTCCTGCTTTAAGCGTTTCCCATTTCTAGGGAGGGCCGAAGGGGCAGCACTGACAAGAAGTACCGGATCTACCGCAAGGCCCTCTGAGCCTCCCTGGCCGTGCGAATAGGCCTCGGCCTACCAGGCCGAGGCCCTTTTTTCTTTTTTTCAGTTGAGTTCACTGTTCAGGCGCCGCCGCCCACGTCGATCGGGAAGAACCGGAAGCAGCAGCAGAAGATCAGTATAATGATGAGCAGCAGGATGAAGATCCACCACCAGAATCCCGGATCAGGGCTGAGTGCCATGTTCCGTTGCCTCCTTTCTTAGGGCATTGTCGCTCTATACTATGAAGCCCGGGCGGTTTCGGTTCCTCTCAGGAGGCGGGGAAAGGCGGGCCAGGAGCAGAAATTGCAGCCGGTGGGGGAGGTTGGGGAGCCGGCGCGGAGGAGCCTTCCTGGAGCAGTTTCACCAGCATTTTAACGGCCAGCTGCTGAAACTCCTGGGTCTTGATCAAGCTCCAGAGGAGTTTTAAAGGCATGGCGGAGAGGCTGCCCGAAGACGTCCCGTTGGGTTCCACCGCCGGATTTTCCGCCTCCTCCAGTTGCTGGCGCAGTTTGGCCAGAAGGTCTGACAAGACCGCCACTACTTCTTCCGCCTGCCTGATGCCCGAGGAAACGGTAGCCAGGAAGCCGGAGAGACCTTCCAGGCCCGTCTCCAGCGTGCCGGAGAGCACGGCCTCCCGGGCGATTTGTTTCCCCCGCTGGGCCAGGGTCAGGGGGCGGGAGGGTGCCTGTTCCTTTTCCTCTTCGTGCGGCACCTCCGACCCCGCCACTTGATCTTCCATTTTTGGCTCTTCTTCCTGCGGGAACCTCTTCATTCTCATCATGGCTGCCTTCCCTGCCTTGTTCTTGGGTTTCTCCCCCATTATACTCACGAAATAGCACCAATGCCCCGCCTTGGGAATAGATTGGGAGCAAAGAAGATCGGGCAGGGGGGAAGGGTAGCCATGTGGCCCTTGGCCTTTGTTTATGGGGCATTGCTCCTGGTGGTGGGCGGATGGAGCAGAGAATATTCCCGGCGTCTTCGGGAGTTTCAACAGCGGAGCCGCAGCAGCCGAGAGAAGCTGGTGGTGGTGAAGGAAGGGGTGAGCCAACAGCGCTGTCAGGAGCTGGTGGAGAGCTACGGGGGGCGTCTGGTCAAGTGGCTCCCCCTGAGCAATGCCGCTCTCTGCGTCTTTCCTGCGGCTGCTGCCGATCTGCAGGCTCTAGCAGCCAGCCCGGAAGTGGTGGCGGTAGAGGAGAACCACCCCGTGCGGGCGGTTTGCCTGCCCGGCCTGGCGCCGGTCAGGCCGGGCCAGCCTGCAGAGGAACTTCCCTGGGGCGTAGAGCGGATCAGGGCCCCTCTGGCTTGGGAGAAGGCCCGAGGGGCGGGAGTAAAGGTGGGCGTCCTCGACACCGGCATCGATTGCGCCCACCCCGATCTAAAGGATGGGGTAAAGGGCGGCTTCAGTGCCCAGCAGACCGGCGGTTGGGTGAAGGACCGGAACGGTCACGGTACCCATGTGGCCGGGATCATCGGGGCGCGGCGCAATGAGCGGGGTGTGGTCGGGGTGGCGCCGGAGTGCGAGCTCTACGCCATCCAGGTGCTGGATGCCCGGGGTTGGGGAAAGGTCTCCCAGATTGTCGAAGGGTTGCAGTGGGCGGTGGAACATCGGCTCCAAGTAGTAAACATGAGCCTGGGCCTCTCCGAGCACAGTGAAACTCTGGCGGCGGCGGTGCGCAAAGCTGCTCAGAGCGGGCTGCTTTTGGTGGCCGCCGCTGGGAACGAAGGAGATCGGGGGCCGGTGCTCTTTCCGGCCCGGTATCCGGAGGTGCTGGCGGTGGCGGCCACCACCCGGGAGGATAAGCGGGCGGCCTTCAGCAGCCGGGGGCCGGAAGTGGATGTGG
>JASBVW010000144.1 GCA_029961005.1 Bacillota bacterium | reverse complement strand
AAAAGGTCCAGCTCCTCCAGGGCAGGCAGGCGCGCCCAGCGCTCTCCCGCCGGGCGGCGGTGTTTGCAGAGGTAGAGAACCCCCACGGCGGCCGCTACGGTAAAGGCAGCGTAGCCCAGCCAGGCAAAGAGCACGTGCACGAAGAGCCAGGGGCTCTGGTAGGCCGGGGTGAGGGTCGTGGGAACGGGTGAGCGCAGAAGGCCGTAACCCAGGGTGAGGAGGACTAGTGGCAGGACCACCGCCTCTCCCGCCCACAGGGCCGGCCGGCGCCGGGCCAGCGCCCAGAGCGCCAGGACCACCGCCCATGTCCCCGCCAGGGCGTTCTCGTAGTTACCCACCACCGGCGCGTGGCCGGTGGCCACCCAGCGGGCCGCCACCGCCGCCGTATGGGCCGCGAGGCCCGACCCGGCCAGCACCGACCCCGCCGCCTGGAGCTTATCCTGTTTAAAGACCAGCCCTGTCATGTGGACTATCCAAGCCGCGGCGTAGAGGGCAATGGCCGCCCAGACCGCCGCCGCTTCCCAGCCAGTCATGTGCCTTCCCCCTTCCATCTTCTCAGGCAACCCGTCACCTCTATCAGACCAGCTCCGCACGGCATGTCCCCGGCCTTTCTGACGAGCCTGCGCGAAGCCCAGGTATGCCCTCGGGTTAGACCTTCACCGGCGCCGCCTCTTCTCCCGTCCAGCCCTCCTGACCGGCCCGGGCTCCTGGCCTTCCCGCTCGCCCGGCACCGACGAAGAACTCCGCCCCGTAGCGCAGGGCCAGTCCTCCCACCGCCAGCCACAGCCCCGCCACCACCACCGGCAGCCCCTTCTCCGTGCTGGCCTCCAGCTGCACCCAGTAGCGCAGGTCCGGGATGACGAGTTCGTAGCGGGCGCCGGCGCGGGCGAAGCGCACCGCCTCGCCCGGGCGCACCCAACCTGCGTAGAGGATGGAGGATCCATCCCCACCGTCCACGGCCTCCTTGTCTCCTCCTGCCCTCCCCGGACTCCTTTGAGGCCTGGCCTCGCCAACTTTCTCCGCGCTCGTGGGAGCCACGCCTTCCGCCCGCGCCTCCTCTACCCGGAGCCAAAAGCGAGGGTTGCGCAGCTCGGTGGTGCTGGAGAGGGGCTTTCCCTTCTCGCCCCGCCAATCCGGGTAGAAGCGGGCTCGCACCACCAGCCCCTCCCCGGCCCGAAAGCCGTCCTCGCTCCCCGGGCCGTGGGCGTAAAAGTCCAGGTTGACGTAACCGTCGAAGAGCAACTGAACAGCCGGGCCGGGGCGTACCGCCTGGACGGCCAAGCCAACCGGAGTAACCACCGCTGCAGGAACCGAGCTGACGCTCAGGGTAAAGCGCGGGGCAAAACCATAGTTGCGCAGGATAAACTTCACCCCCCGGTAGTAGAGGGGGTAATTCACCCGCAGCGCCGCCGGCACCTCCCCCCGCCACCAGGTTCGTACATCCCGGAAGGCCAGGTCCGCCCGGAGTTCGCGCAGGGAACCGTCCTGGTAGTAAGCCAGGTGCAGGGCGTTCAGGCGCAAAGAAACCCCGGCCAGGTCGGGCCGGCCCCACGGCCCCCGGCGCACGCCCCTCCACGGGCCACCCTCCTCCTCACCTGTCCGGCCCGGTGCCGTCCTCCGGCCGGCTCGGCCGTCGCTCTCCAGGCTGAGGGCCTGGCCCTCGGTGAGAAAGAGGCTCCCCCGCCAGAGGGTGAGCTGGTCGTACAGGGCCCCTACCAGTACGGCGGCCAGCCCCAGGTGGAAAAGAAGCGAACCCAAAAGGATCGCCTCCCCTCGGTTCAGCCACCGCCGGGGAGCCGCCGGCCTCCCGCTCCGCTCAGCCCGGCCTCCGAGATATGTCTCCCAGCCGGGGGCGTCGGCCCGCCTGGCCCTCACCCGCCGCCAGAGCCGCTGGACGGTGCAAGCCAGAAGGTTGGCTAACAAGAGAAGGCCCAGGGCCAGAAACCACCCCGAGCCGTATACGTTCAGGCCGCGCTCCTCCAACCCCAGGGCCACCTCAACTCCGGCCACACCTGACAGGAGCAAGAGGAGGACCAAGGCCAGGTGGCGGGAGGTGAGAAAATGGCAGATGGACATAACGCTCCCCTTTGCTTTCCTATTCCTTGGGGTGCCCGCTCACCAGTTGGCCGTATAGTTTACGCTGGGAGGAGAGGTGCCGTCGTGGTGGTTGCAGCCCACACTCCCCGTCCAGTAGTCGCCGCAGGTGCGGCTGGTACCCCCGTTGTCTCTCCACTCGATGGCCACGCCGTTGAGGAAGTGAATGCCGGAGTCAACCTTGCTGTACGTGGTACTGCCGCGATTAGCGCCGTGGATACCCCCCGGCTCATAGCTGCCGTCCTTCGTCGAGCCGAAGTCGCCGTGGCACCACAGGCAACTGAAGTTGCGCAGTTCCGTAGGCCACCAGGCCGGAGGAATGAAGTTGCTTGGATTGTGGTGGGCCGCCTTAGCGTGGTCGGTCCAAGCTCCCAGGGAGGCGTTCCTCGCCCCCGGCCCGTAAACGTCTACCCGGTGACAGTTGTAACAGACGAACCTGTTGCCATTGGCGTCAGCCACACTGCTCTGCTTCAAAAGCCACCGGTTCGTGCTGTGCGGGTCGTGGCAGTCGCTGCAATAAATAGTGCTGCTAATGGTCAACCCAGAGCCGGAGACGAAGGTGTTGTTCATCTGTGTTTTCTGGATCTTTCCCGGAGCCACCACTGCGTGGTGCGCCTGGTTATTGGGATTGAAGTAGACGTCCAGGCTCCCCCGCTCAGAACCTGCCGTAAAGGCTGCAGACCCGGTGGAGTGGCAGCGCAGGCAGACCTCGTACTCGTATGCCACGTCGCTCAAAAGACCGAAGGTAGGCGGCACCCAGGCGCCGGTACCATAAGTGACCCGCCGCACCTTCATCCCGCTGAGGGACTGGCCGTGCGTAGCGTCCACCTGATTGGTTCCCATGGACCGCGTCCCCTGCCCCGGCTGTACCTGCGTTCGGTGCGGCTGATGGCAGTCCGTGCACTCCACGTGGGTGTTGTTCAGGAGGGCCGGCTCCGTGCCACCCGTCCCGTCTCCCACCGGTTTGTGCACGTTGCTGTAATTGTCCACCTGGTGGCCGTAGGAACCGGTGCCGATGGCGCTCACATTATCTCCCGGCCCCGCCGAACCGTGGCAGACGAGGCACCCGCCCTCTTCGCTGCTCCCTTCCCGCAGCCACACCGGCCGCGCCGCCGTGTGGGGGCGGTGGCAGGCCTCGCAGGCGTAGCGGGAGACGGCAAGATTCCCCAGCCGGCCGTTATAAAGGTCCGTGGCGTTGCGGTGGGCACTGGAGCTCCAACCCGCCTTGTTGTGGCAGGAGAGGCAGAGCTGAGAGCCGTAGATCCCGTCGTCGTTGGCCTTGACCAGGAACTTGCCCGGCCCGCCCGCCACCGCCCCGTACTGGGGATCGTGCGGGTCGTGGCAAGAGGTGCACTGCACCTTGTTGGCGTAGAGTTGCACCGGGTCCCCGGCCAGGGGAGTGACGATCTCTGGGTCCGTCAGGTTGACCATAATGGAGACGGGATGGTCGTTGGCCAGATCGGTGCCCAGGTCGGAGGTCCCGGCCGGCATAGTGCCGTCCGGCGCCGTACCCGACATGGCGATGGTGCGAAAAGCAGGGTTGCCCAGACTCCCGAGGGCCACCGTCCCGTCGTGGCAGCTCAGGCACAGCTTGGAGGTCCCGTCCGGTTGGCCGGTGGTGCCCTGCAGGGTCTCCGCGGTGTAAAGGGTGTAGGTCTGGCTGCTCAGAGTGTGGCTCCACAGGGGTGCAGCGGGATTGGCGTTGTGGGGGGTGTGGCAGAAGAGGCAAATTTGGCTTTCGGTGACAGCCTTCACCGGCCCCGGACCGCTGAGGGAAAGGTCGTGCTTGGAACCCACGATGCTGGCCGCCCGGGCTGGATGAGACCCCCCAGGTCAGACCAGCAGCTAGGAAGGCAGCCAAAAACATGGCCAGGGCTTTCCTCCAGGCTGCTGTACCTCCACCCCGGCCGCAGGGAGCCCCTCCCCTCGATCGCTCAAAGAGAGCCCCCCTTCTTTCCCCTCTCCGCGAGCAATGCCTCATAGGGGCCACCACCTTAATTTTGCCAGTGAATTATATTTCTCTTAAGAGTGTTATCCGCCCACCGCCTTTTCCCTCTTCTCCTTTGGTGGAGGGAAAAGCGCCCTTATCTCTGCCGGCATCTGCCCCAGCCCCAGATGTTTGGCCAAGAAGGAGTTGCTCATCATGACCTGAGCCGAGCGCAGGAGATACTGGCGCTTGTACTCATCCTTCTCCGCTAGGTAGTCCCGGGCCTTGGCCAGGTAGTACCGGCGGTAGCAGTCGATGACAGCCGCGGAGATCTCCTCCGCGCTCATGGCCCGCGGCGCCACCACCGGCTCCACAAAGTTGTACTTGGAGTAGTCCCGAGTGATGAGGTAGTCTTTCAGCTCCTGGTAGAGGTCGGAGTAGGGCCAGGGGGCGATGTGCAAAAAGTGCGGCATGTCCGGGTTGTAGTGGCGGGCCAACTCCAGGGTGCGGGCGATGGTCTCGGGGGTGTCATCCGGCATCCCCAAGACGAAGGAGCACTCGGTGACCATCCCGTGTTCGTTAATGAGCCGGATGGCCTCCACGCAGTCCTGGCAGCGCACGTCCTTTTTGAAGCGGTCCAGGGCCTCCTGGTTGGTCGCCTCCACCCCCACGTAGATGTGCATCACCCCCGCCCGCCGGTACTTGGGCAAGATGGCCGCATCCCGCAGGATGTCCCCCACCCGGGTCTCCATCAGCAGGGTAATCTCAAGGCCCCGGCGGATGATCTCGTCCAGGATCCGTTCCCAACGCTCGCCGTTGC
>JASBVW010000143.1 GCA_029961005.1 Bacillota bacterium | reverse complement strand
CAATCGTCCCAATGTTTACGTGCGGCTTCGTCCGCTCAAATTTCGGCTTGGCCATCTAAATCTCTCCTTCCTTTGGCATTCTTAGCTCTTTTTTGCTATTATCTCCTCCGCAATCTGCGCCGGGACTTCGGCGTAGTGGGAGAAGTGCATCACATAAGTCGCTCGGCCCTGGGTCATGGAGCGCAGGTCGTTGACATAGCCAAACATCTCCGCCAGCGGGACCCGGGCACGAATGACGTGGGCCCCGGCCCTGGTCTCCATCCCTTCAATGTGCCCGCGCCGGCCGTTCAGGTCCCCGATTACGTCGCCCATGAAGGCCTCAGGGGTCACCACCTCCACCTTCATCACCGGCTCCAGCAAAACGGGCTTGGCCTTGCGCATGGCTTCGCGGAAGCCCATGGAGGCCGCCACCTTAAAGGCCATCTCCGAAGAGTCCACCTCGTGGTAGGAGCCGTCGACCAGGGAGACCTTGACGTCGATGACCGGATAACCGGCCAGGACGCCGTTGAGCATCGCCTCTTTGACGCCCGCCTCCACTGCCGGGATGTACTCCTTAGGTACCACTCCCCCGACGATCTTGTTCTCAAAGAGGAACCCGCTGCCCGGCGGAAGCGGCTCCAACACCAACCAAACGTGGCCGTACTGGCCGCGCCCACCGGTCTGGCGAATAAACTTCCCTTCCGCTTTGGCCTCTTCGCGGATGGTCTCCCGATAGGAGACTTGCGGTCGGCCTACGTTGGCCTCCACCTTGAACTCCCGCAGCAGGCGGTCCACGATGATCTCCAGGTGCAGTTCGCCCATCCCCGAGATGATGGTCTGGCCGGTCTCCTCGTCCGTCTTCACCTTAAAGGTGGGGTCCTCTTCCGCCAACCTCTGCAGCGAGAGGCCCAGCTTATCCTGGTCGGCTTTCGTCTTGGGCTCGATAGCCACCGAGATGACCGGCTCCGGGAAGCGCATCGCTTCCAGCAGGATGGGCCGGTCCTCCGTACAGAGGGTATCGCCGGTGGTGGTATCTTTCAACCCTACCGCTGCGGCGATGTCTCCGGCAGAGACCTCTGTAATCTCCTCCCGGTGGTTGGCGTGCATGCGCAAGAGGCGCCCGATGCGCTCCTTCTTCCCCTTCGTGGAGTTGTAGATGTACGACCCGGCCTTCAAGGTACCGGAGTAGACTCGGAAAAAGGCCAGCTTGCCCACATAGGGGTCAGACATGATCTTGAACGCCAGGGCCGCAAAGGGAGCCTCGTCGCTCACCTCGCGCAATTCCTCCTCGCCGGTGAGCGGATTCTCTCCCCGCACCGGCGGTAGATCCAAGGGCGAGGGCAAGTAGTCCACAATGGCGTCGAGGAGAAGCTGAACCCCTTTATTCTTAAAAGAGGAACCGCACAGCACAGGCACCAACTTGGCCTGCACGGTCGCTTGCCGCAGGACGCGCCGCAGCTCCTCCGCAGCGATGGGTTTCCCCTCCAGGTACTGCTCCATCAACCCCTCATCGTGCTCGACGATGCGCTCCACCATCTCCAGGCGCCACCGCTCTACCTCTTCCTTGAGCTCAGCCGGGATCTCAGACTTCTCGATCCGGGTGCCCAGGTCATCCAGATAATAGTAGGCCTTCTCCTCAATCAAGTCCACAATGCCCCGAAAGGCGTCTTCCACTCCGATCGGCAATTGAATCGGCACCGGGGTGGCCCCTAACTTCTCCTTGATCTCCCGCACGCAGCGGAAAAAGTCCGCGCCTACGCGGTCCATTTTGTTCA
This sequence comes from Bacillota bacterium, assembly GCA_029961005.1. Taxonomy (GTDB): domain Bacteria; phylum Bacillota; class UBA5301; order JASBVW01; family JASBVW01; genus JASBVW01. Next base: position 3,107 of record JASBVW010000143.1, on the reverse strand, counting down.
CGTAGGCTATGCGGGGCACGCCATAGCGGTCGGCCTGGCGCCAGACGGTCTCAGACTGGGGCTCGACCCCTCCCACGGCGCAGAACACGGCCACCGCCCCGTCCAGCACGCGGAGAGACCTTTCTACCTCCACAGTGAAATCCACGTGTCCGGGCGTATCTATAATATTGATGCGATGATCCCGCCAAAAGCACGTCGTGGCCGCAGCAGTGATGGTAATACCGCGCTCCTGCTCCTGGACCATCCAGTCCATGGTAGCCGTGCCCTCGTGGACCTCCCCGATCTTATGTACCTTTCCGGTATAGAAGAGGATCCGCTCCGTAGTGGTCGTCTTCCCCGCATCAATATGAGCCATGATGCCAATGTTGCGCGTCCGTTCCAGCGGATAAGCTCTACCCAACTTCATCAACCTCGCAGTGCCATAGACATCCGTTTTTAACTGGTTAAGCTGGGGACCCCTCACCAGCGGTAGTGAGCGAAGGCCCGGTTGGCCTCCGCCATCTTGTGGGTGTCCTCGCGCTTCTTCACCGCGCCGCCGGTGCCGGCCGCCGCGTCCATGATCTCCGCAGCCAGGGCTTCGACCATCGTCCTTTCTTCGCGCTCCCGGGCGTAGTGCACCAGCCAACGAATCCCCAAAGCCAGCCGACGCTCAGGGCGTACCTCAATGGGCACCTGATACGTAGCCCCCCCTACTCGCCGCGGCCTGACCTCGAGCAACGGCATCACATTCTTCAAGGCCTGGTCCAGTACCTCCAAGGGGTCTTTGCCCGTCTTTTCCCGCACGATTTCCATGGCCCGGTAGAAGATGGACTCCGCCACGCCGCGCTTTCCCTTGAGCATGATGACGTTGATGAACTTGGTGACCAACTTGCTGTTGTAAATCGGGTCCGGCTGGACCTCCCGCGGCTCCACTCGACCTCGCCTGGGCATCGCTCACTCCTCCTCCGCCAGAAAACCGCTACTTCTTGGGGCGCTTGGCTCCGTACTTGGACCGGCCCTGGCGCCGGTTCTCGACGCCCGCCGCATCCAGCGCGCCGCGAATGATGTGGTACCTCACCCCAGGAAGGTCCTTGACGCGCCCTCCCCTCACCAGGACCACCGAGTGCTCCTGGAGGTTGTGCCCTTCACCCGGAATGTACGAGGTGATCTCCACCCCGTTGGTGAGGCGGACCCTAGCCACCTTGCGCAGCGCGGAGTTGGGTTTCTTGGGCGTGGTGGTTTTCACTACCGTGCAAACCCCCCGCCGCTGAGGGGCCCCCGGACCGTAGATCATCGTCCCCTCTTTTGAGTTGTAAATCCACCGCAAGGCGGGGGCGGAACTCTTTTTGCGCACCTTCTCCCGCCCTTTGCGCACCAGCTGACTGATGGTCGGCAACTCCCATACCCTCCTCTGTTACACCTTGAGCAGTGCAGCCGCTGCAGCACCGACTTCAATTTTACACGTCTTGCCCAAGAGCGCCATGGACTCGACGCGACAGATCGGGACCCCTTTGGCTTCACACAAGGCCTTGAGATCTTTTACCACCCGCTCTTCAGCATCGTCGGCGATATAAACCCGCTCTGCCTCTCCTTTTTCTACCGCTTTGAGCGTTTGTTTCACGCCGATGACCTTGCGTTTGGCCATTTTAAGCTCTTCCAGGGACATACCGGATTCCTCCGATACCAGCACACACTCGAGTATTGTAGCATTGCCACCCGCCATGTGTCAAGCAAATTCCGCGTTTCTCTCTCCATCAAGCCTCTTCGTCCGCCGTTTCCACCGGGCGCGGCTGCAGACTGACTTTTAGTTCCTGTCCCGTCTTGTCTAGGAGCTTGAGGTTGCGGTACCGGGACATCCCCGTCCCGGCGGGGATCAGTTTCCCGATGATCACGTTTTCCTTCAACCCCAGGAGAGGATCCAGCTTGCCCTTGATGGAAGCCTCGGTCAGGACGCGCGTGGTCTCCTGGAAGGAGGCAGCAGAGAGGAAACTGTCCGTGGCCAGGGAGGCTTTAGTGATACCCAGAAGCACCGGCCGCGCCGTGGCAGGCTCGCCGCCTTGGGCGATCACCCTGCGGTTTTCCTCTTCAAACTCAAACTGGTCGACCAGCCCGCCCGGCAGAAGGTCCGTATCCCCCGGATTCTCCACCTTCACCTTCCGGAGCATCTGCCTCACTATAATCTCCACGTGCTTGTCGTTGATGTCCACCCCTTGGGAGCGATAGACATCCTGCACCTCCTGCACCAGGTACTTCTGGACTGCCTGTACTCCCTTGATCCGCAGGATGTCGTGGGGATTGACCGACCCCTCGGTGATCTGATCGCCCGCTGCGATGAACGCCCCGTCCTTGACCCGCAGCCGGGCCCCGTACGGGATGGCGTAAGTCTTTTCTTCCCCCTTCTCCGAGATCACCGTGACGCGCCGGACGCCTTTAGACTCCGTCACCCGGACCAGGCCGCTGATTTCGCTAATGATGGCTTGGCCTTTAGGCTTCCGGGCCTCAAACAGCTCCTCCACGCGCGGCAGACCCTGGGTGATGTCCTCTCCCGCTACACCGCCGGTGTGGAAGGTCCTCATCGTCAGCTGCGTCCCCGGCTCGCCGATGGATTGCGCAGCCACGATGCCCACCGCTTCTCCTACCTCCACCAACCGCCCCGTGGCCAGGTTGCGCCCGTAACAAAGGGCGCACACGCCATAGCGGGAGCGGCAGGTGAGGACGGACCTGATCTTGACCTTCTCCAGCCCCGCCTCCTCGAGAGCCTGAGCGATCTCCTCGGTGATCATCTCGTTCCGCCGCACCAAAAGCTGATCTGTACCCGGCTTGAATACGTCCTCTGCCGCCACGCGGCCCACGATCCGGTCAGCCAGGGGCTCGATGACCTCGTTGCCCTCTTTAATGGCCTCGATCTCGATCCCGTCCTCCGTCTGGCAGTCCTCTTCCCGCACGATGACGTCCTGGGCCACATCGACCAGTCGGCGGGTGAGGTAACCGGAGTCGGCCGTGCGGAGGGCGGTATCGGCCAAGCCTTTCCGCGTGCCGTGCGTGGAGATGAAGTACTCCAAGACCGTCAGCCCCTCCCGGAAGTTGGCCTTGATCGGGATTTCGATAATCCGCCCCGAAGGGTCAGC
>JASBVW010000142.1 GCA_029961005.1 Bacillota bacterium | reverse complement strand
AAGGACTGCACCTCCTTCAATTGCCAATTGCTAGTATACGGCGCAGTCCCTCGTTTTATTCATTGGGTCTGCCCCAGCAGCTCCTTCATCCCCTCCAGCAGCTCCTCCAAAAGGCGCAAGAGCCGCCCTTCCTCCCCCCGTTGATAGTGGATGTGTAGCTGGGGCAGGCGGTCGAAATAGGGCACCACCTCGCCGGGGAAGCGCCGGCTCAGGTCAAAGAGCATCTTCCGGTCTACCGCCAACCCCGGATGAAAGCGCAGCACCACCACCTCCCTGTCCGGAAGCAGGCCGTTCTTCTCCAGGCTAAGGGAGGCCACGCCCAGCCTCCGGGCCAGGCTCTTGATCCGGGCCACCGCCAGGAGGGCAGCCACCGGCTCCGGGGGGCTGCCAAAGCGATCCACCAGCTCATCGGCCAGGTCCATGGCTTCCTCGCGGCTCTCGAGGCGAGCGATCTTGCGATAGATCTCCATCTTCTGCCGGGGGTCGGCCACGTACTCATCGGGCAGGTAGGCGTCGACAGGCAGGTCGATCACCGGCTGAGGCAGCTCCGGTTTGACTTCTCCTTTCCTCTCCCGGATCGCCTCCTCCAGCAGGCGGTTGTACAGGTCAAAGCCCACCGAGGCAATAAAACCGTGCTGCTCCGGCCCCAGGATGTTGCCGGCCCCCCGGATCTCCAGGTCCCGCAGGGCGATCTTAAAGCCGGAGCCCAACTCCGTGAAGTCCTTGATCGTCTGCAGCCTCTTCTCCGCCTCTTCGGTCAAGATCTTGTCGCGCCGGTAGGTGAAGTAGGCGTACGCCACCCGGTTGGAACGGCCTACCCGGCCCCGCAACTGGTAAAGCTGGGCCAGCCCCAGGTGGTCGGCGTCATAGACGATGAGGGTGTTGACGTTTGGGATGTCCAGGCCCGACTCGATGATGGTGCTGCAGACCAGGACGTCAAACTCCCCCGCCAAGAAGTCCAGCATTACCCGCTCCAGGCGGCCCTCCTCCATCTGCCCGTGGGCCACCGCCACCCTGGCCTCGGGGACCACCTCTTGGAGCCGGGCCGCCGCCCGCTCGATGGTCTGCACCCGGTTGTAGACGAAGTAGACCTGCCCTTGCCGGTGCAGCTCCCGCAAGATAGCTTCGCGCACCAGCTCTTCGCTGTACTCCACCACGTAAGTCCGAATAGGGTAGCGCCCCTCCGGGGGCGTCTCGATGGTACTGATATCGCGCACCCCTGCCAAGGCCATGTGCAGCGTGCGGGGAATGGGAGTAGCGGTCATGGTCAGGACGTCCACCGTAGTCCGGAGCTCTTTCAGCCGCTCCTTTTGCTCCACCCCAAACTTGTGCTCCTCGTCTATGATGAGCAACCCCAGAGCCTTGAACTGCACATCTTTTTGCAGCAGGCGGTGCGTGCCGATGACGATGTCCACCTCCCCCCGAGCCAGGCCGCGGAGGATCTTGGCCTGCTCGGAAGGCGTCTGGAAGCGACTGAGCACCCGGATGTTGATGGCCGGAAAGCTGCTAAACCTCTCCCGAAAGGTGATGTAGTGCTGCTGCGCCAGGATAGTGGTGGGGACCAGTACCGCCACTTGCTTGCCGTCCATCACCACTTTGAAGGCCGCCCGGAGTGCCACTTCCGTCTTGCCAAAACCCACGTCCCCGCAGAGCAGGCGATCCATAGGGATGGGCTTTTCCAGGTCGCGCTTGATCTCTTCCACCGCCCGCAGCTGATCCGGGGTCTCCTCATAAGGAAAGTCCTCCTCAAACTCCCGCTGCCACACCGTATCGGGGGAGAAGGCGTGCCCGCGGGTGGAAGCGCGCTCGGCGTAAAGGCGCAGCAACCGGTCGGCTAGCTCCTGAACCGAAGCCTTGACTCGGCTCTTGACCCGGTGCCACTCGCCGCCGCCCAGCTTGTAGAGCTTGGGAGGCACGCCTTCTACGCCGATGTACTTCTGCAGGAGGTGCACCTGGTCCGTAGGGACGTACAACTTATCCTCGCCGGCATAGCGAATCAAAAGGTAGTCGCGGTGGACCCCCGCCACTTCCAGCGTTTGCACGCCCATGTACTGGCCGATGCCGTGGTTGACGTGTACCACGTAGTCCCCCACCTTGAGGTCGGTGTAGGCGTGAATCCGGGCCCCCTCCTCCACCGGCGCCACGGGGGGGCGGTGGGGGCGCTTCTTGCGCCCGTAGACCTCCGCGTCGGTCAGGACGATCAGCTTGAGGGCGGGGAACTCTCCCCCTCCCAAAAGGTGAGCCGGCAGGAGCGTAATCTCGCCCGGCAGCAGCTCCGGCCCGCGTTTTTGCGCCGGCTCCAGCGTTTTCCCCTCCGGCGCCCCCTGTTCCGACCCCGGGGTCCGCACCGGCAATCCCTCTTCCTTCAGGCTGGCCGCCAAGTGGGGCAGCCGGTCACCGGAGACCGCCAAGACCAGGCGGTAGCGCTCCCGGGACCAGCGCTGGAGTTCTTGCGTCAGGCGCTCCAGCCGTCCATAGAAGAGCTCCGGGGTGCGCACGGTGAAGGCGACCGTCTGCTGAGGATGCAGCTCCGAAGGGCGCCGGCCCAGGAGAGAGGTGTAGAGCAAGGGATGGGGGCGCAGCAAGGGCAGGAGGTCAGACCAGTTGAGGAAGATCTGCCTTGCGGCCGGCAGGATTCCGCCCCGCTCCAGAAGAGAGGTATAGGCCTCCGCCCATTCCTCCTCCGCCTGGACAGCCGCCTCCCGGATGCGCAGCGGTTCGTCCAGCACCACCGCCGCGCGGGGGAAGTATTCGTTGAGCGTGGCCAGCCGCTCGTAGAGCAAGGGCAGGTACTGCTCTATCCCCGGAAAGGCGCGCCCTTGGGCAAGAGCTTCCTGATGGGCCTCCAGCCGACGCCGGAGGGCCGAAGCTGCCTCCTGGCGCCCCAAGCGGCGCAAGTGCTCCTCCTGAGCCATCCCTTCTTCTTCCAAAAGGCGGCGGGCGCGGGCCAGGTCATCCGGCGTAAAGAGCACTTCCCGGGCGGGGCCTACGGTGGCTGCAGAGACCACCTCGAGGGAGCGCTGTGAGCCTGGGCTGAAAGTGCGCAAGGAATCGATCTCATCGCCGAAGAACTCAGCCCGCAAAGGAAGGGGAGCCGTCAGGGGGTAGACGTCCAGGATGCCACCCCGGAGGGCAAACTGCCCCCGACCTTCCACCATCTCCACCCGCTCGTAACCCATGCTGTCCAAGCGGGCCAGGACCTCCCGGAGCGGGAGGCTCGAGCCGGTTCGGAGTTCCAGGGTGAAGCGGCGCCAGACCTCGGGGGAAAGGAGGCGGCGCAAGAGGGCCTGAATGGGAACCACCACCACCCCGGAAGAGGAGGAAAGAGAGCGCTCCAGAACCAGCAGTCGCTGGATGGTCAGCTCAGGGCCGGTGACCACCTCTTCCTGCGGGTAGACCTCCAGAGCCGGAAAAAGCAAGACCTCCTCCGGAGAAAGGAGGCAGGCCAGATCGTCGCAGATCTCTTGAGCGCTGTAAAGATTATGGGCCACGACCAGGAGGGAGGTAGCCAGGCCCTCCTCCTGTAAGGCCCGGTAAAGCGCCGCCAACACGCAGGAGCGGGTAAAGCCGGAAAGACCCCCTGCCGACTGTTCGCGGTACCCCTGGCGGATCCCCTCAACCAGCCGCCGTACCTCTTCCGAACCTCGGACTAAATTCACTACGCCTTCCCAGGACAAAAGACCCTTCCCCTCACACCAAAGCAGCCCAACCCTGCCAGCAGGTAGACCTTCATGGCAGGTTCTGGTCGGAGTTGTAGATGTTCATGGCCCGTTCCGCTCCCTGGCGCAACCAGCAGAGTACAGCCTCCGCCGCGCGCTCTAAAGCCTGCGCCGCTGAGCGGGCCTCCTCCGGAGAGAAAGGCGAGAGGACATAGTCCCGCGCCGCCATCGGCGGGGCAGGCCGGCCGATACCTACCCGCAGACGAGCCACCTTCTCCGTTCCCACCTGGGCCAAAACGGACTCCATTCCCTTGTGGCCCGCCGAACTCCCCTCCAAGCGGAGGCGCAGTCGCCCCACGGGCAGATCCATGTCGTCGTAGATCACGAGTAACGCCTCCGGCGTCAGCTTAAACCAGTCCAAAAGAGCGCGCACCGCCAACCCGCTCAGGTTCATGTAGGTCTGCGGCTTGACCAGCACGACCTTCTCCCCGTCCACTGCCCCCTCTGCCACCAGAGCCCGGTCGAGCCGGCGCCACTCGGAGGCGTGCAAGCGCTCCGCCAGGCGATCTAACACCAAAAACCCGGCGTTATGCCGGGTATTCTCGTAGCGCCTGCCCGGGTTGCCCAGGCCAACCACCAGACGCACGCCGTCTATTGCCCTCCCGTTTTAGGCTATTCTTCCGCCTTGGCCTCTCCGCCTCCGGCTTCGGCTGCCTCCTCAGCCAGAGCCTCAGCCTCTCCCGCCTTGGCCGGCGCCACCACTGACACCACTACGTCCTCAGGCGGGGTCAGGATCTGGATCTCCTTGCTCACCTTCAAGTCTCCCACCTTGAGCGACTCGCCCAGCTTCAGCCCGGAGACGTCCACCTCAATGTGCTCCGGGATGTGCACAGGCAGGCAGGAGATCTCCAGCTCCCTGATGCCGTGCTGGATGATGCCCCCGTCGCTCACCCGGCGGCCTTCGCCGGTGAGGACCACCGGCACCATCGTGGTCACCGGCTCATCCATGGCCACGGCGTGAAAGTCCACGTGCAACAAGTGGCCCCGGACGGGATCGCGCTGGATCTCCTTGATCAGCACGGGGCGGGTCTGCTTCTTCTCCCCCCGGGTGTAAGAGAGGTCGACCAAGTGCCCGACGGCCCCCTCGTGCACTAGGCGATTGAGGGCGCGCGCCTCGACCTTCAACAGTCTATTCTCGCCCCGGCC
>JASBVW010000141.1 GCA_029961005.1 Bacillota bacterium | reverse complement strand
CATGATCAAGACCAACATCTGGGCCGAGGTCATCCCGTTCATGGGCACCGAAAAGCAGGGCGAGCAGATGCTCCGCTACCTCACGGCGGAGTTCGAGAAAGATCCTACCCGCATCTGGAATTCCGAATTCCTGGGGAAGCCCATGCACGAACTGATTCGCGAAAGCTTGGAGACGAAGTTGACCCGCATGCCGGAGTCCGTGCGCCTGAAATTGCAGGAGACCTTAACCAAGATTGTCAACGAAGGAAGCGGCGGCTTGATTTGCATCATTCTCTAAAAGGAGAGTTGCGCTCTGCGTCGAATTGAGCTATATTGTTATTTATACAAATTCAGTAGCGCTGGCAGAGCAGCAGAAGGAGCAGGTAAATGGCCAAACCAGTGCACATCGGTCTGCTAGGTCTAGGAACAGTAGGAAGCGGCGTGGTGCGCATCCTGCAAGAGAACCGCGCCTCCATCCTTGAGCGGGCGGGGAGGCCTCTGGAGCTCCGGCGGATCTTAGTCCGGGATCTGCACAAGAAGAGGGCGGTCTCCGTCTCTCCGGATCTCCTCACTACTTCCCCCGCCGACCTCCTGGACGATCCCGAGATCGAGGTGATCGTGGAGGTCATGGGAGGGGTTGAGCCGGCCCGGCAATACTTGGCCGAGGCGTTGCGCCGCCGGAAGCACGTCGTGACCGCTAATAAAGAACTGATCGCCAAAGAAGGGCACCCCTTGCTGGACTTGGCCACCCGGTCGGGGGTCTTTTTTCTCTTTGAAGCCAGCGTGGCGGGGGGAATTCCCATCGTCAAAGCCCTGAGAGACTCTCTGGCCGCCAACCGCATCTCCCAACTGATGGGCATCATCAACGGCACCACCAACTACATCTTGACCCGCATGGCGCGAGACGGTTCTTCATTTGAGGAGGCTCTGCGAGAAGCCCAGGCCCGGGGCTACGCGGAAGCCGACCCCTCCTCGGACGTAGACGGGTACGATGCGGCTTACAAGCTGGTCATCCTGGCGTCCCTGGCCTTCGGCACGCGGGTCCCGGTAGAACGGGTCTACATTGAAGGCATCCGCAGCGTCACGCCCGTCGACATCGCCTACGCCCGCGAGCTCGGATATGTGGTCAAACTTTTGGCCATCGGAAAAGACCTGGGAGAGAGCGTCCAGCTCCGAGTCCATCCGACCCTCATCCCCCAGGAGCACCCTTTGGCTGCGGTCAGCGACGTCTACAACGCCGTCTTCATTGAGGGCAACGCGGTGGGGCAGTTGATGTTCTATGGCCGAGGGGCAGGGGATTTGCCCACCGGTAGCGCTGTGGTGGCAGACCTCATTGAAGTGGCGCGCCATTTGGAGAGGGGACCGGTCATCCCGGCCTGCTCCTGTTACACGCAAAAGCCCCTGCTTCCCATGGGCAAGGTCACCTCGCAGTTCTACTTGCGCATGGAGGTGCTGGACAAGCCCGGCGTTTTGGCTCGCATCGCCGGCGCTTTCGGTGAAGCTGAAGTGAGCCTAGCCTCGGTCATCCAAAAAGGAAGGGGAATTCAACCGGTGACCCTCGTCTTTGTCACCCACGAGGTGGCGGAAGAAAATCTGCGCCGCGCCCTGGACCAGATTCGCCGCCTTCCCTGCGTCCACGCCATCAAGAACGTCATTCGCGTGGAGGGGGAAAGGCCGTGAACTGGCCGGGGATCATCGAAGCCTATCGCTCTTTTTTGCCGGTTACTCCCACCACGCCGGTGATCACCCTGCAGGAAGGGAATACCGCCCTTCTGCCCGCGCCCGCCCTGGCGCGGGAGCTTCCTCCAGGTACCCGCCTGTACCTGAAATGCGAGGGCTTCAACCCCACCGGCTCTTTCAAAGACCGCGGCATGACGGTAGCTATCTCCAAGGCCGTCGAGGCGGGGGCCAAGGCCGTCATCTGCGCTTCCACCGGCAATACCTCAGCCTCTGCAGCCGCTTACGCCGCCCGCGCCGGGCTGCGCTGCTTTGTGGTCCTCCCGGCCGGGGCCATCGCGCTGGGGAAGCTCTCCCAAGCCTTGCTGCACGGGGCGAAGGTCATACCGATAGAAGGTAACTTTGACGCCGCCCTGCGCGTGGTGCGGGAGTTGGCGGCTGCCGGGCGGGCCACCCTGGTGAACTCGCTCAACCCCCACCGGATCGAAGGGCAGAAGACGGCAGCCTTCGAGATTTGCGACCAGCTAGGAGAAGCCCCGGACTACCTGGCCCTCCCGGTGGGAAACGCCGGCAATATTACTGCCTACTGGAAGGGGTTCAAGGAGTACTACAGCGCCGGGCGGTCCGGCCGGTTGCCGGTGATGCTGGGCTTTCAGGCCTCAGGAGCCGCTCCGCTGGTAGAAGGGCGGGCCATCCCCAACCCTCAAACCATCGCCACCGCTATCCGCATCGGCGACCCGGCCAGCCGGAAGGGGGCAGAAGCGGCCCGGGACGAGTCTGGGGGGCGCATCGACAAGGTCACCGACGAGGAGATCCTCTCCGCTTATCAGCGCCTGGCTTCCCAGTGCGGGGTCTTCTGCGAACCTGCTTCAGCGGCCTCCGTGGCCGGCGTGCTTAAGCTGGCGCGAGAAGGGTACTTCCCGCCGGGCCGGACCATCGTCTGCGTGCTGACAGGGCACGGACTGAAGGACCCGGATCGCGCCATCGCCTGTTGTGAAACGCCCCGCCCCATCCCGGCCACGGCGGAAGCGGTTTCCGCCGCCCTGGGAGCGTGAAAAGAACCGCCATGGCTGAAAGAAAGCGAAGGCTGCGGGTCCGGGTGCCCGCCACCATAGCCAATTTAGGACCGGGTTTTGACAGCCTGGGCATGGCCTTGGAGTTGGCCAACACTTTGGACTTTACCTGGCAGGGCATTGCCTCGGGCTCTGAAGCGGAGGGACCGGGAGAGATCAGCTTCAGCGTCTCAGGGGAGGGGTGCGAGGAGATCCCGCCGGGAGCGGAAAACCTGGTTTTGACTGCAGCGCAAAGGGTCTGGGAGCGGGCAGGGCGCCGGCCTACTTCCGCGCACGTGCACCTGGAGAATCGGATACCGTTGGCCCGCGGCCTGGGGAGCAGCGCAGCCGCCATCGTGGGGGGGCTGGTGGGTGCCAATGCCTTGGTGGGGTCGCCCTTGACTCCGGAAGAGCTTCTCCCCCTGGCAGTGGAGCTGGAGGGGCACCCGGACAATGTCCTGCCGGCCCTGCGCGGCGGGATTACCGTGGGCTTTGCGCTGGAGGGGGAGAAGGGGAGAATACGCGCCCTTTCGTTACCGCCGCCGCGGCACTTGGCGGTGGTGGTGGCGGTACCGGAGTTTCCGCTTTCCACCCTCCGGGCGCGGGGAGTACTCCCGCACTCCGTTCCCTTCTCTGACGCGGTATTTAATGTAAGCCGGGCCTCCTTCTTGGTGGCTGCCTTGGCCCTGGGCCGGCTGGAAGATCTGGGCGCGGCCATGGCGGATCGCCTGCACCAGCCCTACCGCGCTCCCCTCGTCCCCGGGCTTTCCCAGGTGTTAGCGGAGGCACAGAGGGCGGGCGCCTACGGCTCGGCCCTGAGCGGCGCCGGGCCCAGCGTCATGGCCTTTACGCCGCCAGAGAGGAGCCAAGCGGTAGGAAAGGCCATGCAGGAGGCCTTTGCCGCACACCAGATCACCTGCCGCATTATCATCACGCGCCCCGCCCGAGTGGGGGCCAGAGTGGAAAGGATGACGGAGTGATGCGGATCATCGTGCAAAAATTTGGCGGCAGTTCCGTGGCCAACGCGGAGCTGGTCAAGCGGGTGGCACAACGGGTGGTGCGCACCGCCCGGCAAGGCTACGCGGTGGTGGTGGTGGTCTCCGCCCAGGGCGATACTACAGATGAACTAATCGCTCTGGCCCACCAGATCACCGATCGACCGCCTTCCCGCGAATTCGACATGCTGTTGGCCACCGGGGAACAAATCTCCATCGCTCTTCTCGCCATGGCCATCCAGGCCTTGGGTCACCCGGTCATCTCCCTGACGGGCGGGCAGGGGGGAATTATCACTGACGCCGTCCACACCAAGGCCAAGATTGTCCACGTCGACACCAGCCGGATCAAGCGAGAGCTGGAACGGGGCAAAATCGTGATCGTGGCCGGGTTCCAGGGCGTCAGCCGGGAGAATGAGATCACCACGCTGGGGCGGGGCGGATCGGATACCACAGCCGTGGCGCTGGCAGCCGCACTCCAGGCCGAGGTGTGTGAGATCTATACCGACGTGGACGGCGTTTATACCGCCGATCCGCGGGTGGTACCCACAGCTCGCAAATTGCCGGCCATCTCCTACGGCGAGATGCTGGAGATGGCCAGCCTGGGGGCCATAGTCTTGCAGCCCCGCTCCGTGGAATTTGCAGCGCAGTACGGCGTGGTCATCCACGTGCGCTCCAGCTTCAACGATAACCCTGGTACTCTGGTCAAGGGGGCGGTGACTTTGGAGAAGGAGATGTACGTCAGCGGTGTAACCTACGACCGCAACACGGCTAAAGTGGTCCTGTTGGACGTTCCGGATCGCCCGGGGGTGGCTTACCGCATCTTCGACGCCCTGGCCAAAGAGCGGATCAATGTGGACATGATCGTGCAGAGCACCAAAGAGGCCCAGGTCACAGACCTGCTCTTTACCGTCTCGCGCGATGACCTCCCGTTGGCCCGGGAGATCATCCAGGAAATCTGCCCTCAATTGGGGGCGCGGGGCTTTCTCTGGGATGACCACGTGGCCAAGGTCTCCATCGTGGGAGCGGGCATGGTCTCCAACCCCGGCGTGGCGGCCCGCATGTTTCAAGCTCTGGCGGAGGAGCAGATCAACATCCAGGTCATCAGCACCTCGGAGATACGCATCTCCTGCCTCATTGATGAGGACAGAGTGGTGGACGCCGTGCGCGCCATCCACAAGGCGTTTGGTCTGGAAAAGGACGGGACGTT
>JASBVW010000140.1 GCA_029961005.1 Bacillota bacterium | reverse complement strand
CGGGAGGAGGCCCGCCTCCAGGAGGATCTGCCACCCGTTGCAGATGCCCAGGACGGGCCGGCCGGTCTCGGCGAACTCCCCTACCGCCTCCATGACCGGAGAAAAACGGGCGATGGCCCCCGCCCGCAGGTAGTCGCCGTAGGAGAACCCGCCCGGCAGGATGACGGCGTCAAAGCCCTTCAAGTGCGGCTCGGCGTGCCAGACCAGCTCGGCCTCGCAGCCCAGCACCTCGGTGAGGACGTACAGGCAGTCTCGGTCGCAATTGGAGCCTGGGAAGACCACTACCGCCACCTTCACGGGGTTTCCTCCTCCCCCTGCTCCGCCGGCCAGACCCGAATGGCAAACTGCTCCAACACCGGGTTGGCCAGGAGCGCCCGGCACATCCGTTCTACGGCCTCTTCCGCCTCCCGGCGGCTTTCCGCAGTCAGGGCCAGCTGAATGTATTTGCCCACCCGGACCTCGGAGACGGTGCGGAAGCCTTGGGCGTGCAGGGCCCCCTGTACTGCTTTGCCTTGCGGGTCCAGCACCCCCGGCTTTAAAGTCACGCGGACTGCGGCCCGCCACTCCACTGGCTCTCCCCTCCTGTCACGCGCCGCCAGACCTCGGCGTAGGCCTCTTCCACTTCGCCCAGGTCCCGGCGAAACCGGTCCTTGTCTAAAGGCTGCTGAGTGCTGGCGTCCCAAAGGCGGCAGGTATCGGGCGAGATCTCGTCTCCTAAGACCATCCGCCCCTCCGCCAGCCCAAACTCCAGCTTGAAGTCCACCAGGATGAGCCCGCGCTCCCTCAGGTGCGGGCTTAGGGCGGCATTGACCCGCTCCGCCAAAGCGGCCATCTCCGCCACCTGGGCCGGGGTGGCCAGCTCCAGGGCGCGGATGTGGTACTCGTTGATCAAGGGATCGCCCAAAGCGTCGCTCTTGTAATAGAATTCCAGAACGGGCGGATGGAGGGGGCGGCCCTCCTCCAGCCCCAACCGCCGGGAGATGCTCCCGGCCGCCAGGTTGCGCACCACCACTTCCACCGGCAGCATGGCCAGGCGCCGCACGATCAGCGTCCGCTCATCCGCCCGCCCCAAGTAGTGGGTAGGGATCCCCTGCCCCTCCAAGTACTGGAACAAAGCCGCCGAGATCTGGGCGTTGAAGAACCCCTTGCCGGCGATGAGCCCTCTTTTCTTCCCGTCGAAGGCGGTGGCCTCGTCTTTGAAGGACATGTAGACGCGGTCGGGCTCCTCCGCCTGGTAGATAATCTTGGCCTTGCCCTCGTAGAGCCGCTTTGCTTCGTTCATCTCCTGCCCTCCCCTTTTTCTTCGCCGGAGCGCGACAAGAGCTGCTCCCAGCGAGCGCAGATCTCTTCGGTGCGTTGTACCGCCAGGCCCAGGTAAGAAGCCGGATCATCCAGGATGCGGCGCTGTTCTGGAGTCAGGCGGGACAGGTACGGCGCCAGCTCGCTCTGGTGCGGGAGAAGCTGGCGGAGGGTCCGGCCCGTCCGCTCCGCCTCCAGCGTCAGGCGGCGCACGGCCTCGTGGGCGTCGGGGTGGCCGTAAAAGGCCAAAAGTAAGTAGAGCGGTTCGGCGATGATCATTTCCCGAGCCGCCGCGAAATTGGCCTGCATGGCGGCGCGGTCCACCGCCAGGCGGCTCAGCACCGCCCGGGCCCGGTCCGCTGCCAGGGCCAAACCAGCGATCATCTCCGGCACAAAGCGCGCCGAGGCGGAGTTGGTCAGGTCTCGCTGGTGTTCGGAAATCTGATCGCTGTAGGCCGTGGCCATCCGCGGCATAAAGGCCTTCCACAGGCTCTTGATGTGCTCAAAGTTCCAGGGATTGCGCTTATGGGGCATGGTAGAGGAGCCGACCTGCTCCGGAGCAAAATACTCCCCCACCTCTCCGATCTCCGAGCGCTGCAGGTGCCGCAGGTCGTCGGCCAGGTTGGCTAGGACGCCGAAACAGGTCACCAAGGCGTGCAGGTAATCCACCAGGTACTCAGCTTCCACGATCTGGCTGGAGTAGGGGGAGGGCCGCAAGCCCAGCCGGGCCAACACCCGTTCCTCCAGAACCCTGGGGTCAGGTACAAAGAGGGCGGCAGCGTTGTAAGCCCCTACGGCCCCTGAGAGCTTGCCCCGCAGGTCCCGGCCCCGCTGCTCGATCTCCAGGATGCGCTTGCCCAACCGCTCCACATACCCCGCCAGGGCGAAGCCGAAGGTGATGGGGAGGGCAAACTGCCCGTGCGTGCGGCCGATCTGCACGGTCCCCTTCTCCCGCCGGGCCAGCTCGAGCAGAACCCGCTCCAGGTCCCACAGAAGCGGCACCAGGACTTCTTCCGTCACTTCTCGATAGCGGAGGGCATTGGCGGTGTCCACGATGTCAAAGGAGGTGGCGGTGAGGTGGACAAAAGGCCTGGCCTCCTCGTCCACCCGCTGGCGGATGCAGTTGACCAGAGCCCTGGTGTGGTGCTGGGTTCTCTCTTCTTCGGCGTAGACCTCAGCAGGGCGCACCTTTTGGCAGGCCGAGGCGATCTGAGCCGCAGCGGCCGGGGAGCAGACTCCGGCCTCTGCCAGACCCTGAGCCAGAGCGGCTTCCACCCGGAGCTCGTAGCGGACCATGGCCTCCTCGGAGAGGTAGAGGCTCAACCGGTCCATCAGCTCCCGGTGAGCCAGGTAATAGCGGTGATCCAAGGGACTGAGGTTGGCAAAGAGATCTCGCTCCACGGCCTTCCTCCTCCGCACCCGGCCGGCTGCTGCCGGCCGGCGGTAAAAACGGCGGGCGGGCAGGCTCACCACGCGTCTTCTCTCGGATGAAACCTACCCGCCCGGGCTTTTATCCCTCTAGGGTGTAACGGCCTCTCTGCACACAGAAGCCGCCTGCACCACTTGGACCTGCCCCCGACCCCCGCGCCCCTTCTGAACCGCTCGCGGCAGTCGGGCGGAACCCTAGGTGCACTTTCCATCGCCGTATGCAGTTTGCAGCAAAAATCCCCGCACCCTCATCCTAGCAGAAGGGCGGGGGCTTGTCAATTCTCCACTTCCACCGCCAAGAAGCTGGCCCACAGGATCTTGCCGCTGCGGGTCTTGGGTAAAGCCCGGCAAAAGCGGACCTCTTGGGGGCAGTCCTCCGCCCCCAGCCTGGCCTCCAGGTAATGGGCGAGCTCTTCCCGGATGGCTTCAGAAGGCTCGCACCCCGGGCGCAGGACGACAAAGGCGGTGCAGGTTTCCCCCTTCTCCGGATCGGGCCGTCGGACCACTCCTGCCTCCGCTACGGCCGGATGGTCCAGCAGGGCTTCCTCTGCGCTCTTCAGGTGCGCTGACCACGCCAAAGCGGGAAGGCCGCCTTCCTCGGCCGTAGAGCTCCCGCCTCCCGATGAGTCCGCTTGAAGAGCAGCCTTCGGCTGTCTCCCGCCCATCTGTTTCCCCTCCCTTCGGGGAGAACAGGCCTCAGTCCGTCGTGCTCCCCTCTCTGGCCACTGTTCCTTGCGCTTTATTCTACGTCCTGGATCTTCCATTCGGCAAGAAAAACCGGGCCAACGGTCGTTTTTGGGCCGTGAACGGTCGCTTTTTCCAGTTCAACGGTGGACGCAAAAAACTAAAGGCCAGCCGCTTGTAGCGGCTGGCCAGGGGTAAGGTGCCCGCAGGGCTGCCCGGAGGTTACGAGGCCGCCTCTTCCGCGTACTCCCGCTTCAGCTTCTCGATCACCGCCGGATCGGCCAGGGTGGTAGTGTCGCCCAAAGCCCGGCCCTCTGCGATGTCCCGCAGCAGCCGGCGCATGATCTTTCCGCTGCGCGTCTTGGGCAGTTCAGCGGTAAAGAAGATATCGTCCGGCTTGGCAATGGCCCCGATCTTCTTGGCCACGTGCTCCCGCAGCTCGGCCATCAGGGCGGCGGTGCCCTCGTACCCCTCTTTTAAGGTAACGAAGGCCGCAATGGCTTGACCTTTGATCTCGTGCGGCTTGCCGATCACGGCCGCCTCCGCCACCGCCGGATGGTCCACCAGGGCGCTCTCCACTTCCATGGTGCCGATGCGGTGTCCGGAGACGTTGATCACATCGTCAATGCGCCCCAGAAGCCAGAAATAGCCGTCCTCATCCTTCCGGGCCCCGTCCCCCGTGAAGTAGACGCCAGGGAACCGGCTCCAGTACTGGGCTACGTAGCGGTCCGGATCGCCAAAGACGGTGCGCAGCATAGACGGCCAGGGCGACTTGATGACCAGGTAGCCCCCCTGGCCGGGCGGCACCGGGTTGCCCTGGGCATCCACTACCTCTGCTTCGATGCCGGGGAAGGGGCGGGTGGCCGAACCCGGTTTGGTCGGCACCACCCCCGGCAGCGGGGTAATGAGGTGGGCGCCCGTCTCCGTCTGCCACCAGGTATCCACCACCGGGCAGCGCCCGCCGCCAATATACTGGTGATACCACATCCACGCTTCGGGGTTGATGGGTTCGCCCACCGTGCCCAATAGGCGCAGGCTGGAGAGGTCGTGGCGCCGCGGCCACTCCGTACCCCAGCGCATGAAGGTGCGGATAGCGGTGGGAGCAGTGTAGAGGATGGTCACTCCGTACTTCTCCACGATGGCCCAGAAGCGATCCCGCTCCGGGTAATCCGGCGTCCCCTCGAACATCACCGAGGTTCCGCCCAGGGCCAAGGGTCCGTAGACCACGTAGCTGTGCCCGGTGACCCAGCCGATGTCGGCCGTGCACCAGTAGACGTCTTCGTCTTTGAGGTCAAAAACCATATGAGTAGTAGCAGTAACGCCGGTCAGGTAACCGCCCGTGGTGTGTACCACCCCTTTGGGCTTGCCCGTAGTGCCGCTGGTATAGAGGATGTAGAGCATGTCTTCCGAGTCCATCTCCTCAGGCGGGCACTCCAGCGCAGCCTTTTCCATCAACTCGTGCCACCAGAGGTCGCGGCCCGGCTTCATGGTGATGGAAGTCCGCTCTCCGACCCGGCGCACCACCACCATCTTCTCCACGCACGGCGCTTCGG
>JASBVW010000139.1 GCA_029961005.1 Bacillota bacterium | reverse complement strand
CCCCAACTTCTCCGCCGCAGCGGACACCATCCCCGTCAAAATCCGGTCCACTTCGGCATCGGTCAGGGTACGGTCCGGCGCCTGGAACGAGAGGGAAAAGGCCAGGCTCTTCCGCCCCTCCTCCACCGGCGCCCCCCGGTAAAGGTCGAAGACCTCCAGCGACGCCAAGAGCTCTCCCCCTGCCTCCTTCAAAACGGCGGCCACTTCCGCCGCTGGAATTTCTTCGTCTACCACCAGGGCCAGATCGCGTTTGACCGCCGGGAAGCGCGGGAGCGGTCGGTACTGGATCTCCGGCCGCGGCGCGGTGAGGAGGAGTTCGGCGTCCAGTTCAAAGAGGTAGAGGCGGTGCGGCAGGTCCAGGGCTGCCCGGATCAAGGGGTGAAGCTCCCCCACCACGCCCAGCTCCTCACCGCGCTGGGTAAGTACGCGGGCGGCGCGGCCCGGATGGAGGTAGGGCTCCTGCGCAGCCACGAAGCGGCAAGCCAGGCCCAGGTGTTGGCAGAGGCGCTCCACCACCCCGCGGGCGTCGTAAAAGTCCGCTTCCCGCTCCGACCCCGTCCAGTGGCGCCGGGCAAAGCGGCCGGTCAGGATGCCCGCCAAAGTGCGCCGCTCCCGGGGCAGCTCTCCAGGGCCAGCGGGTAGGAAGATGCGCCCCAGCTCAAAGAGGAACTGATCTTCCTGTTGGCGGCTGGCGTTGCGCCCCGCCACCTCCAGAAGGGAGGGGAAGAGCAGAGTGCGCAGAATGGTCTGCTCCTCCGAGAGGGGCTGTAAGAGGGAGACCGCCCTCCGGGCCGGGTGGCCCTCCGGGAGGCGCAGCAGGTCAAAGACCCGCGGCGAAGTCAGGCTGTACGTCACCACCTCGTTGAAGCCGCAGCCCACCATGACCCGGCGCAGTTCTTCCTCCTTGGCCTGGACGGCCGTCAGGCCGGGGGCGGGCGCCAACCCAAAGGGAATGGTCTCCGGAATGCGGTGATACCCGTAAAGGCGGGCCACCTCCTCCACCAGGTCGATCTCCGCTTCCAGGTCCCGGCGGAAGGAGGGGACGCGCACCAGCCACTCCTCGCCCTGCTCCTCTACAGTCAGCCCCGGGAGGCGCCTGAGATAACCCGCCACCTCATCCCGGGACAGGTGCGTCCCCAGGAAAAAGTTAACCTTGTCCGGCCGCAGGCGAATGGTCACCGGGGCGGCAGGGCGCAGGTAGAGGTCCAGCACCCCCGGCACGGGGCGGGCCGCCCCGATCTCCGCCATCAACCGGGCCGCCCGGTTGAGGGCAGTGCGAACCCCTTCCGGGTCTATTCCTCGCTCAAAGCGGCCTGAAGCCTCCGAACGCAGCCCCAAAGCCTTGGCGGTCCGGCGGATGTTGGTGGCATCGAACCAAGCCCCCTCCAGAAAGACGCGCCGCGTGGCTGAAGAGATCGCGCTGTTGGCCCCGCCCATCACCCCGGCCAGGCCCACGGCCTTCTCCGGGTCGGCGATGACCAGCATCGTCTCCGCCAGCTTTCTCGCCTGCCCGTCCAGGGTCACCAGCTCCTCACCCGGCCGGGCCCGGCGGACGATCACCGTCCGCTGAGCCAGGGCATCGTAATCGAAGGCGTGCAAAGGCTGGTTCAGCTCCAGCATGACGTAGTTGGTCACATCCACCACCCCGTTGATGGGGCGCAGGCCCGCCGCCCGCAGGCGCCGCTGCAGCCAGAGCGGAGAAGGAGCTATCGCCCGGACCTCCAAGACCCGCCCCGTATAGCGCGGGCACAGTTCCGGCTCCCACACCTCCACTCGGGCCAGCTCTTCCACCGGAGGGCCTTTCTCCTCCGGCACCTCTGTCGGGGGCAGGCGCAACCGGGCACCGGTGAGGGCTGAAACCTCCCGGGCCACCCCCACCATAGACCAGCAGTCGGCCCGGTTGGTGGTCAGCTCCAGGACCAGCACCGCATCATCCAACCCCAAAAGC
Organism: Bacillota bacterium; assembly: GCA_029961005.1. Lineage (GTDB taxonomy): Bacteria > Bacillota > UBA5301 > JASBVW01 > JASBVW01 > JASBVW01. The sequence goes on along the minus strand of JASBVW010000139.1, from coordinate 3,034 downwards.
GGGCGCACGTCCTCTCCCGGCCGGCCCTCCTCCAGAATTAAGACGCCCGGCGACTCTTTTTCCAGCCCCAACTCCGCCCCCGAACAGAGCATCCCCTGGGAGGTCACGCCTCGAAACTCGGCGGTTTCAATGGCCCGCCCGTCCGGAAGGCGCCCGCCGGGCAGAATCACCGGCACCAAGGCCCCTACGGCCAGGTTGGGGGCCCCGCTCACCACCTGGAGCCGTTCGCCCCGGCCCACCTCTACCTGGCAGACCTTGAGGTGGTCGGAGCGGGGGTGGTCCTCCACCGCGGCCAGGCGGCCTACCACCACCCCGCGCATCTGTCCGCCCGGGCGCTCGATCTCCTCCACCGCCAGGCCGGCGCCGGTTAAGACCTCGGCCAGCTCCTCAGGCGAAAGCTCGCACTCCACATACTCCAAAAGCCACTGATAAGAGACGCGCATGTCGGCTCCCCCTTTTACCCGCGGCGAAACTGCTCTAAAAAGCGCAGGTCGTTCTCATAAAAGAGGCGAATATCGTCGATCCCGTACTTCAGCATGGCTATCCGCTCCACCCCCAGCCCGAAGGCAAAGCCGCTCACTTCCTCCGGGTCGTAGCGGGCCATGCGCAGTACATTGGGGTGCACCAGCCCCGCCCCCAGGATCTCCAGCCAACCCGTCTCCCCACAGACCCGACAGCCCTCGCCCCTGCAGATAGGGCAAGAAATGTCCACCTCGCTGCTGGGCTCCGTAAAGGGGAAATAGCTGGGGCGGAAGCGGACCTTTCTCTCCGCACCGAGGAGCCGGCGCGCAAAGTGCACCAGCGTCCCTTTCAGATCGGCAAAGCTGATCCCTCGGTCCACCACCAACCCTTCCACCTGGTGGAAGATGGGTGAGTGGGTGGCGTCCAAGGCGTCGCGCCGGTAGACCCGTCCGGGAGCGATGATACGCACCGGAAGCTCCGGCGCCTGCCGTTCCATGGTCCGGACCTGCACCGGGGAGGTGTGAGTGCGCAGAAGGATCTCCGGCGTGATGTAGAGCGAGTCGTGCATCTCCCTGGCCGGGTGGTCCCGCGGGATGTTGAGGGCCTCGAAGTTGTAGTAGTCCCACTCCACCTCCGGGCCTTCCGCCACGGCAAAGCCCAGTTCCAAAAAGACCTCTTTGATCTCGTCCAGCACCAGGGTCAGGGGGTGGCGGGTCCCCAAGGCGGGCAGGCGACCGGGCAGCGAGACGTCCAGCACCTCGGCGGCCAGCCGCGCCTCTTCCTCGGCCCTCGCCAGCTCCTCCGCCCGCCGCTGCAGCCTCTCTTCCACTTCCGCTTTCAGCGCGTTGACCAACCGCCCGTACGCGGGGCGTTCCTCCGGCGGCACTTCCCCTATCCGCCGCAACAGAAGGGTAACTTCTCCCTTTTTCCCTAAGAGCCGCACGCGCATCCTCTCCAGGGCTGCAGAGTCTGCAGCCTCGTCCACCAGCGCCAGCAGCTCCTCCCTCTTTCGCTCTAGCTCATCCTGCATCTTGCCCTGCCTCCTCGCCAAAGTTCACTCGCCACCTAATTTAAAAAGCCGCCGCCTTCGCCTTAGGGACGAAAGCAGCGGCTCTTCCGCGGTACCACCCTACTGGGCAGGATGACCTGCCCCCTCACCGGCCTGCCCTTGCACGGCCTCCCCCTTAACGCGGGGACGCGGCGCGGCCTACCAGGATCGGCCGATCCCTTCAGCCGGCGGCTCCAGAGCGAACTTCAAGCGGCGGGTTTCGAGGGCGGCTTCCAGTCTCTGACCGCCCCTCCCTGGCGAACCCTCTCCGCTCTACTCCTCTCCTTCTTCGCCTTTCGCCTTCTTACTACGACCTCCACCGGGGCCGGTGCCCCGCCCGGACACCTCTTGCGGGAACAGAGGACTACTGCAGCTGGGAGACCAGTTGTCGGTAGATCAGGTACGCGACAACAGAACCAGTGGCTTCAAACAAACGCCAAAAGAGGTCGGCATTGAGCATTTATAGCCTCTCCCTTCCGCAAAACTGTTCCGCCGTCGACCTGAGGCCCGTATTCAATTGACGCCTTTCATTATAGCATATGGCTTTGCGGCTTGACAAGGAGAGTTCGGCTAAACTGATTTCCCAGGGGAGGCAAAACCGCGCTGCCGCCACCATTCGTACATGAGTAACGCCCCGGCCACGGCGGCATTGAGGGATTCGACCCCCGGCCGCAGAGGGATCCGCACCGCGGCGGTGAGCAGGCGGGCCACCGGCTCGCCCAGGCCGCGCGCCTCATTCCCCACCACCAGCACCGTGGGCCCCCTGTAGTCCGCCTCCGTAAAGAGGACCTCCGCGCGGGGGTCTCCTCCCAAGACGGACATCCCCCGCTCCCGACAGACCGCCAGGAAGGGGGGCAAATCCACCCCCTGGACGACCGGCAGGTGGAAGAGGGCGCCCATGGTAGAGCGCACGACCTTGGGGTTGGCGGCATCGGCGCAGCCCCGCCCCAAAACCACGCCGTCGAGGCCGGCGGCGAGAGCAGTCCGGATCAAGGTGCCTACGTTGCCCGGGTCTTGGAGGGCGTCCACGGCCAGGAGAGCCGAGGGCGACCCCGCCATCAGCTCCTCCCAACGCTGCTCCGGGCGCACCGTCACCGCCAAGATCCCCTGCGGCGTCTCCGTGTCGCTCAAGCGCTCCAAGAGGGCGTCCTCCACCCACAGCAGCTCCTCCGCCCGTTGCCGCAGTTCCTCCAGGAGCCGGGCACCGCGCTCGCTGGTTAAAAGGCGCGGGGACCAGACCGCCAGTGTGATAGGGCAGCCGGCGCGGAGCCCCTCCTCCACCAGCCGCACGCCTTCCAGCACCAAAACACCGGCCTCTTGGCGGCGCCTCTTCTTTTGCAAGGAGCGCAGCCACTTCAGGCGCGGATGGTGCGCTCCCGCCCGCCTCTCCATCCCCATGGCTCACCGATTTTGCAGCTTCTCCAGTTGCCGGTCCTCGCCCATAGCCACCAGGACGTCGCCTTCCATGATCATGTCCTCCGCGCCCGGGGAGACCTTGATCTCCTCTCCGCGCTTGATGGCCAT
>JASBVW010000138.1 GCA_029961005.1 Bacillota bacterium | reverse complement strand
TAGACGCCGTGAGCACGGCTACCCCCCTGGCCTGGCTCAAGATGGAAGGGGTTAAGGTGGGGTACCAGGAGCTCTTTTGGGGCAAGGTGGGAGGGTCCCTGGGCGAGACCTCTGCCCCGGCCCTGCTCCTGGGGGCGGCCTGGCTGCTTTACCGGGGCTACATCGACTGGCGCATCCCGGCCGGTTATCTGGGGACGGTGGCGGTGTTGGCACTCGCCTTGGGTCAGGATCCCCTCTTTCACCTCCTGGCCGGCGGTTTGCTCCTGGGGGCCTTCTTCATGGCCACCGACCCCGTGACCAGCCCCGTGACTTCGGCAGGGCGGTGGGTCTTCGGCGCGGGCTGCGGCCTGATCACCATGGTCATCCGCCTCTTCGGCGGCTATCCGGAAGGGGTAGCCTATTCCATCCTGATCATGAACGGCTTTACCCCTCTGCTCGACCGCTTTCTCCATCCGGTCCGGTATGGGGAGGTGAGGCGGGCATGAAAGAGGGACGGGTCGGCGTGGGGGAAGAGGTGCGCATGGTCTTTATCCTTACTCTGATCGCCCTTCTCTCCGGCGCCATTCTAGGGGCCACCTACGAGGTCACCCGGCCCTACATTCAAAAGCAGCAGGAGCTACAGCTGCGGCAGGCGGTGCTCTCCGTCCTTCCCGCCGCCCAGAGCTTTGAACGCCTGGAGCGAGGAGGGCGCACCCTTTACCGGGGACTCGACGGAGAAGGCCGACCGGTAGGGTTGGCCATCGAGGTGGAGGGCAAAGGTTTTGGCGGGCCCATCCGCCTCTTGGTGGGGGTGGACCCGGAGACGCGGCGCCTGACCGGCCTGCAGGTCCTGGCGCACCAGGAGACCCCCGGGCTGGGGGCCCGCATTCAGGAGGAGGAGTGGCGCGCCCAGTTCAAAGGAAAGGCGGCGGGGGACCCCTTCGTGGTCAAGCAGGACGTCCAGGCCATCACGGGCGCCACCATCTCCTCGCGGGCGGTGGCGGTGGCCGTAAAGGAAGCAGTCTCTGAGGTGCTGGCGCAGGAGGAGGGAAGGCCATGAAGTGGTGGGAGGAGATTCGCCGGGGGCTTTGGTCTGAGAACCCCACCTTTCGCATTATGATCGGGATGTGCCCCACGCTGGCTGTGACCACGGCGGCCATCAACGGGGTGGCCATGGGCCTCTCCACACTTTTCGTCCTGATCGGTTCCAGTACCATGATCTCAGCCTTGCGGCGGATCATTCCGGAGAAGGTGCGCATCCCCTGCTACATCGTCGTCATCGCCACTTTCGTCACCGTGGTGGACCTGGTGATGGCAGCCTTCTTCAGCGATTTGCACCGCGTCCTGGGGCTCTACATCCCCCTTATCGTGGTGAACTGCATCATCATGGGGCGGGCAGAGGCTTACGCTTCGCGCATGCCGGTGCCTAACGCGTTCCTGGACGCGGTGGGCATGGGCTTGGGCTTCACCTGGGCCCTGACCCTTCTGGGGGGAATTCGGGAGTTCTTCGGCTTTGGGAGCCTCTTCGGGGTCAAACTGACCGGAAGCGCCTTCACCCCGTGGGTGGTCGCCCTTTTGCCGCCCGGGGGCTTTTTGACCATGGGGGTTGTTCTGGGGACCATCAACGCCTTAACCGCCCGCCGGGCAGCGGCGGCGGGGAGCTGTTGCAGCGCAGTATCCGCCAAGGGGAGTGAGAGAGGGTGAAGGAACTTCTCCTGCTCATTGCCGGTTCGATCCTGGTCAACAATTTTGTCCTCTCGCGCTTTTTGGGCATTTGCCCCTTTTTAGGGGTCTCGCAGCGCCTTGATACGGCCCTCAGCATGGGTGCGGCCACCACCTTTGTCCTGACCATGGCGGGGGCCGCCACCTGGGCCGTGCAGTCCTATCTCTTGGTCCCGTGGGGCCTCGGCTTTCTGCAGACACTGGCCTTCATTATCATCATCGCTGCCCTGGTGCAACTGGTGGAGATGATCATCCTGAAGACCAACCCGGTGCTCTACCGCGCCCTGGGCATCTTCCTGCCGCTCATCACCACCAACTGCGCCGTGCTGGGGTTGGCCATCCTGGCGGCCGGCAAGGGGTACAACCTGGTTGAGACCAGCGTCTTCGGCTTTGGCGTAGGGCTCGGCTTTACCCTGGCTTTGGTCATGATGGCCGGCATTCGGTCCAACCTGGAGTATGCCGACATTCCCGCCCCGCTCCGGGGGGCCCCCATCGCCCTGATTACGGCGGGCCTGCTTTCCCTGGCCTTTACTGGTTTTTCGGGCTTGATCAGCATGTGAGAAGGGGGAGATAAACGGTGGCTGCCGGCGTCATCTGGAGTTCAATCGGTACCATGGCCCTGATCGGGCTGGTGTTGGGCTTAGGTTTGACCTACGCCTCGCGCCGCCTGGCGGTGGAGCGCGATCCCCGCGTGGATCAGATCGAGCAGCTCCTGCCGGGAGCGAACTGCGGCGCCTGCGGCTACGCCGGCTGCCGGCAGATGGCGGAGGAGATGGCCGCCGGACGCGCCCCGGCTGCGGCCTGTGTAGCCGGGGGTTCCGCCACCGCTGCCGCTATTGCAGAGATCTTGGGCGTGGAGGCGGGCGAGGTGCAGGAGCGGGTGGCTGTGCTCCTGTGCGGCGGCGGCGCCCGGGAAGCTTCCCGCCGCAGCCGCTACCTGGGAGTGCAGGATTGCCTGGCCGCGCAGCTCGTGGCCGGAGGGCCCAAGGCCTGTGCCTACGGGTGCCTGGGCTACGGCACCTGCGTGCGCGCCTGCCCCTTCGGGGCCATCAGGCTCAATGACGACGCCTTGCCGGAGATCGACCGGCACAAGTGCACCGGCTGCGGTAAGTGCGCGGAAGCGTGCCCGCGCCACCTCATCGTGCTGGCTGATCGCGCGTCCCAGGTCTTCGTGGCCTGCTCTTCCCAGGCCCGCGGGGCAGAGGTGCGCAAAGTTTGCACGGTAGGCTGCATCGGTTGCCAGCTCTGCGTCCGCGAATGCCCCCAGGGGGCCATTACCGTGGAAAACAACCTGGCGCGGATTGATCAGGAGCGGTGCACGCGCTGCGGCTCGTGCCTGAGCCGTTGTCCCACCCACTGCCTGGTGGCGGTGACCGAGCTCACCCCTTGTCAGCCGGCGGAAGGAGTGGTAGACTGGAAGCAGGCTGCTCAAAGCGGCGGCTGACGGAGGGGAAGTCCAGCCTTGAGGCAGGGCGAACAGCGCTGGAAACCACGCCTGCGGCCAGCGTTCTGGTTGTTGCCGGTTCTGGTTGCAGGCTTCTTCATTGGCCGGGGCTTTGAGGCCCTGCGGCCGGCGGCCGGGGTGGAGTTGACCTCCCGGTCCGAGTTTTTACTGGATACCCTGGTGACGCTCCGCCTGCCTGCCGGTCCCGAGTCCGAGCAGCTCCTGGAGGAGGCCTTGGCCGAGGTGCGCCGCCTGGACCAACTGGCCAGCGCCTACCGCCCGGAGAGCGAAGTGGCGCGCATCAATCAGGCGGCCGGCCGGAGGCCGGTGGCGGTCAGCCCGGAGATCCTGGCCATAGTGCAGCGGGGGCTGGAATACAGCCTCTACACGGGCGGGCGCTTTGACTTGACCATCGGGCCGGTTGTCCGAGCGTGGGACATAGGGGGCTCACACCCCCACGTGCCGGCCCCGGGGGAGCTTCGGCGCGCCGTGGCGCTCGTCTCCTTCCGGGACGTGGAAGTAAATGCCAGGCGAGGGACCATCTTCCTGCGGCGCCCGGGCATGGCCCTGGACCTGGGGGCGGCGGCCAAAGGATTTATCGCTGAGCGGGTGCGGGAACTCCTGGCCCAGAGGGGTGTACGCCATGCCCTGATCGACCTGGGGGGCAACATCGCCACCTTGGGGCCCCGGCCGGATGGGCGGCCGTGGCACATCGCCATCCGCCACCCGCGGCGGAGCGAGGAGTATCTGGGTTACCTGGACCTGGCGGGGGAAGCGGTGGCCACGGCGGGGGATTACGAGCGGTTCTTCGAGGAGGGCGGGCGGAGGTATCACCACATCTTTAATCCGGAGACCGGATATCCGGCCTCGGGGGTGTGGAGTGCCACTGCCGTCTCTCCCTCTGCTTTTGAGGCTGACCTTCTCTCCACCGCCATCTTTCTCCTGGGCCCAGAGAGGGGGCTGGCGTTGGCGCACAGGCTGGGGGCCCAGGCCGTGGTGATGGACGAACAGGGGAGGGTGTGGGCCTCCCGCGCTTTGCAGGGGCGGCTGGTCGTCACGGCGGTCCCCCCGGCTGAGGTGAGGTGGCGATGAAGGCGTGACGGCAAAGAAGAAGAGGATTGTGCTAGCTTCCTCGTCCCCCCGCCGCCGCGAGCTCCTGCGGCTCTTGGGGTTGGACTTTGAGGTGGTCCCGGGGGGAGAGGTGGAGTACCCTTACCGCGGGGGAGATCCGGCCGCCTATGCCCAGGATCTGGCCCTGCGCAAGGCCCGTTCTGTGGCGGAGTCGGTCGGGGAAGGTCTGGTCATCGGGGCGGACACCATCGTGCTCTTGGACGGCCGCGTCCTGGGTAAGCCTAAGGACGAGCGGGAAGCAGAGGAGATGCTTACCCTCCTTAGCGGACGCAAGCATCAGGTCATCACGGGAGTGGCCGTAGTGGAGGCTCCCAGCGGTCGGTCTTCTCTGCGCGCCGTGAAGACGGAGGTGGCCTTCCGCCCTCTGAGGCGGGAGGAGATCCAGGCCTACATTGCCACCGGTGAACCCCTGGACAAGGCGGGAGCCTACGGCATCCAGGGTTACGGGGCCGTCTTGGTGGAGCGCGTGGAGGGGTGCTACTTCAACGTGGTGGGGCTTCCCCTGGCTACGCTGGCTGAGATGTTGCGGGACTTTGGCGTGGACGTGCTGCGGGAGGTGACCGTGGGCGCTTGAGGGAGGGGGCTCTGGAGTGGGGAATTCGGGCCCTGCCGGAGGATGAGCGGCCGCGGGAGAAGCTGGTGCGCCTGGGGCCGGCCGCCCTTTCCCCGGGGGAACTGGTGGCGGTAGTGATCCGGACGGGGGCACGGGCCGAA
>JASBVW010000137.1 GCA_029961005.1 Bacillota bacterium | reverse complement strand
CTTCTTCCTCGCTGGCCCGGTGGAGGGCCTCGGGGCTGAGGAGGCCCGCTCGTTTCAGGTTTGCGATGGCCTTCTCCACGTTGCGCCAGGCCACGGACTGGGTGAGGATGGCCCCCACGATCACCTCGAAGGGCGTCTCGGCCGGCCACCAGTGGCGCGGCCCGAAATGTTGGTAAAGCAAGTCGTACATCTGCCGCAGCGCGGCCCCCGGATCGGCGGAGAGCTCCACCCCCTGGAGCCGCCGGCTTTCTTTTCTCCCGGCGCTCATGCCCGACAACCGCGGCCCTCCTCCCCGGGCAGAGTGAGTACGAAGAGGGCAGCCGGCACCAGGAGCCAGATCACAGTCCGCAGGGCGGCTGAGATACCCCAGAGGTCGGCCAACCTCCCGGTCAGGGTAGCCCCCAGGCCGCCCAGCCCCCAGGCGAAGCCCATCATCATCCCCGAGGCCATCCCGGCGCGGTGGGGGATCAATCTCTGGCCGGCTACGATGGCCACGGGAAGCGGAGCCAGGATGAGTGCCCCCGCCGCCACCAGAAAAACTACGGCCAGCGCCGGAGAAGGTGCCACCAAAAAGCCCAGAAAAGCAGCCACCGTGCCCAGAAGCCCGCCGATCATGACCGGCCTGTAGCCGTAAAGGTCGGAGAGGTGGCCGGCGACGAAGATCGCCGCCGCCCCGGCTGCCATGAAGAGAAAGAGCAGCCGCGAGGCAACCAGGGGCGTCTGGCCGCTTTCCACCAGGTAGAGGGGCACGAAGGTCAGGAGGCTGACGTGGACCCAGGAACGCAGGATCAAGGACGCATCCAGCAGTAAAACCTGGCGCCAGCGGCCCCGCAGCTCCGCCGGATGGAAAGCAAAGGCTTGGGCGCCGTTTGGCCCCGCGCCCAGCGGCGCCCCTGCCCGCCCTCCCCGCCCCCGCAGAAGCCACATCACAAGGGCAAAGGTCACGCCGGGCAGGGCCAGGAGCCACGTGGCCTTCAGCCCCCGGGAGAGGACCAGCGGTACGGCCACCAGGGGGACCACCGCCTCGCCAAAGTTGCCCAGGGCGGAGTAGGCAGACATGGCCAGTCCCCGGTGGCGCGGCGCCAGGGAGGTGATGCGCACCGAACCCAGGGGATGGTAAAGGGCGGAACCCAGGCCGGCCAGGCCCACTAACAGGATGAGCAAGCGGTAATCCTTGACCAGGCCCACTGTGCTCATCAAGACGGCGATCCAAGCCGCTGAGAGGGGAAGTAGCCACTGCCAGCCGGTCCGGTCCACCAGCCAGCCGAAGAGCGGCTGGAGAAGGGAGGCGCTCACCGCCACCGCCGAGACCAGGCCTCCGGCCATGGTCATGGACAGGCCCAGGCTCGCCACTAAAAAGGGCATAAGGGGCGGGAGGAGCTCGTTGTAGAAGTCCACCACGCAATGCCCTCCCGCCACCAGGAACGCCCCCAGCCCGTCGCCCTCCCCAGGTGTGCCCTCTACCTGCGCGGTCGCCTCTCCTGGCTGGTCTGCCCGGGACAAGAACGAGGCAGAGGCCGGCCCCCCCGCCGGACAGGGTGAGATGGAAAGGCCGGCCCCGGAATCTTCTGGTGCAGCGCTCACGTTCTGGCCTCCCGGTCAATGCTGCCGCGGCAGCCATCGATGCCGCCAGCCACCAGTGTAGCACTACGCCAGGATTTTATCAACCTCTTCCTGATCCGCCTCCATCACGTACCGGATGCCGCTCACCTCAGCCGCCTCCCGGGTCAGAGCCACCAGGTCGTCGCGCCGCAGGTACTGCAGGGCGAACTTGCGGGCGCCGCACATCAGCTGCTGCAGCCCGCCCACCAGGCGGTCAAAGTAGGTGTAGAGCCCGATGGCCCCCGCCGGCAAGCGCTCGAAGTCTTTGCCGTAGATCTCCCGCAGCCGGGCGGCGCTGGTGAAGATCTGGTCTACGGTCTGGCCGTAGTGGGCGATCTCCGGCGGAATCTTGCCCGCAGCCACGGCCTTGCCGATGGTCTTGCCCACCATAGCCGCCGCCATGGGCGCCCGGGCCATGCCCACCGCCTTGATGTAAGGCGCCCCTAAGGCCAGGGCCTTGAAGATGTGGTCCTCCAGGGAGAAGCCGCCCGCGATGGCCACGCTGGGGATGAAGCGCCCCTTGGCCCGCAACCGCTCCAGGTACTGGTAGAGAAGCGACTCCAGGTAGACCGTGGGCACGCCCCACTCGTTCATCATCCGCCAGGGGCTCATGCCCGTGCCACCGCCGGCTCCGTCCACCGTCAGGAGGTCGATCTTGGCCTCCGAAGCGTACTTGACCGCCCGGGCCAGGTCCGCCGGCCGGTAGGCCCCGGTCTTCAGGAAGACGTACTTGGCCCCGGCACGCCGCAGCTCGTCCACCCGGGCTAAAAAGCTCTCCTCGTCCACCATGCCCACCCGCGAGTGCCGCTCGAACTCCTTGAAGGCCCCTGCCCGGAAGGCCTTCTCCACCGCCGGATCATTGGGGTCCGGCAGGACGATGTAGCCGCGCTCCTTCAGCTGGCGGGCGCGCTCCAGGGTGGGCAGCTTCACCTCGCCCCCGATGTCCTTGGCCCCCTGGCCCCACTTGAGCTCCACTGCCTCCACGCCCAGCTGCTCGATGGCATATTCCTGGACGCCCAGGCGGGTGTCCTCCACGTTGGCCTGCACCACTATGGTCCCGTAGCCGTTGTACCAGTCGCGGAAGGTCTTAATCCGGTACTCCAGGTCGGGCGAACGCTTGACCCGGCCGCCGACGATCTCCACGTCGGGGTCCATGCCGCAGACGTTCTCGCCCACCACCAGCATGGTCCCGGAGATGGCGCACCCCACCGCCAGGCCGTCCCAGTTCTCCTTGGCAATCCGGGTGGACCCCAGGCCGGGCACAAAGACGGGCAGCTTCAGGCGGATCTTCTCCCGCGCCCCCACCTCCGTCTCTACGTTCACCGCAGGAAAAATGGCAGCATCGCTGTCCGCCGGCACGCCTTCGGCCCCCACCGCCGTGCCCATAATGTTAAAGTGGGAGTAGTCCACCGGGTAGTCCTTCTCGGCCGCCGCGGTCACCTGGCCAAAGGGCTGCGGGTAGATCACCTCCCGCCCGCGGTAGGCGGACTTGCCGATCTCACAGGTCCCCGGGCACCCGTCCAGGCAGGTGGCGCACATCCCGCTGAAGGGCGCCACGGACTCCGGGGTGCGGCAGCGCGTTCTGGTGGCTGCACTGCGGTTAACCAGACTAAAGGTCATCTCACTCCTCATCCTTTCCTCAGAAACTTAAGGCGCTCAGCCTTCTCGACTCCTCTCTCCCTCACTGCTCTCCTCCAGAAGTCCACCTGGTCTCCGCCGGTGCTCCAAGCTTGTCCCCCGCCTCCACCTCCTTTGTCAAATTAATTGACATAATAATACTGTATACATTACATTCGCCGAGAAAAAGGGCGGCCCGTGGCCACCCCTTTACAGTGCGTAAACCTGCTCCGCCGGCAGGACGCTGATTCCGGCCTGGCGCAGGGTCTGCACCGCGCCGGGTATGTCTTCCACCCGCATGATCACCAGGGCATCCTCCGAAGCCTTTTCGACAAAGGCGTACAGGTACTCGATGTTGTGCCCGCCCTCCCGCAGCGCCTCCAGCACCCGGGCCAGGCCGCCCGGCCGGTCCGGCACCTCCACCGCAATCACCTCGGTGATGCTCACCGCAAATCCCGCCTCTCGCAGCACCTGCACCGCCCGGTCGGGCTGATTGACGATGAGGCGCAGGATGCCGAACTCCGAAGTGTCGGCGATGGAGAGCGCCCGGATGTTGATCCCGTGCTGGCCCAGGGTGCGGGTAACCTCGGCCAGCCGCCCGGCCCGGTTCTCCAGAAAGATCGAAAGCTGCTTGACCTGCACCGGTCCACCCCCTTCTCTCTGCCGGTTCCGGGACCAGTCTATAGCTCCCGGCGATCCACCACCCGCTTGGCCTTGCCCTCGCTGCGCGGGATGGTCTTGGGCTCCACCAGCCGCACATGCACCGAGATGCCCAGGATGGCCTCAATCTCGCCCCGGATGGTGCGCTCCATCTCCTCCAGGTGCTTGACCTCGTCCAGCGGGACCTCGCCCGAGACTTCCACCCAGACCTCCAGCTGATCCAGGCTCCGCTCGCGGTCCACCACCAGCAGGTACTGCGGTTCCGCATAGCCGATGCCCAAAAGCACGTGCTCGATCTGGGAGGGGAAGACGTTAACCCCCCGGATGATGAGCATGTCGTCGCTCCGCCCCACCACCTTCCCCATGCGGACGGACGTGCGCCCGCAGGGGCAGGGCTCGTCGTAGAGGACCGAGATGTCCCGCGTGCGGTAGCGGATGAGGGGCATCCCCCTCTTATTGAGTGTGGTAAAGACCAGCTCGCCCTGAGCACCGGGCGGCAAGACCTCTCCCGTCTCGGGGTCGATGATCTCCGGCAAGAAATAATCCTCCCAGATGTGCAGGCCGTTCTTTTCCTTACACTCGCAAGCCACTCCCGGGCCGGTAATCTCGCTCAGCCCGTAAATGTCGTAGGCAGACAGTCCCAGCCGGCGCTCGATGTCCGCCCGCATGCGCTCCGACCACGGCTCGGCGCCAAAGACGCCAATCTGGAGGGAGAGCTCTTCCTTGCGCACCCCCTCCTCAGCCATCACCTCCGCCAGGTGCAGGGCGTAAGAGGGGGTGCAGGTGAGGACCGTCGCCCCCAGGTCCTTGAGCAGCATGACCTGGCGCCTGGTGTTTCCGCCGGAGACGGGAATGACCGTGGCGCCGATCAGCTCCCCGCCGTAATGGATGCCCAGCCCTCCGGTGAAGAGGCCGTAGCCGTAGGCATTGTGAATGACCGAGTCGCGGGTCACGCCAGTGGCCACTAAAGACCGGGCCATCACCTCCGACCAGCCGTCCACATCTCCCTGCGTGTAGGCCACCACCGTCGGCTTCCCGGTCGTCCCCGAAGAGACGTGCACGCGGGTGATCTCGCTCTTGGGCACGGCCAGAAGCCCGAAGGGGTAGTTGTCGCGCAGG
>JASBVW010000136.1 GCA_029961005.1 Bacillota bacterium | reverse complement strand
GTAATGCGCTGGGGAAGGGTACAGGGAGTCCGGGTGCCGAGGCGGATGATCTCCACGTGCTCAATGGCGCGGATCTGGCGCAGGAGCGCGTCCAACCACTGGTCCGAGGCCACCAGGGGATCGCCGCCGGTGATGAGGACGTCCCGCACCTCAGGGTGGGAGCGAATGTACTCGATACCCCGCTGGAGCTCCTCGGGCCGCAGCCGGGCGTCGATTCGCCCCACCACGCGCTTGCGGATGCAGTGGCGGCAGTACATGGCACACTCCGTGGTGACGGTAAAGGCCACCCGATCGGGATAGAGATGAATCAGACCAGGCGTAGGGGAGTGTTCCACTTCGTGGAGAGGGTCAAAATTGCCTTCTTCGTCTTCCAGTTCCTCCGCCGTAGGGATGGCCTGGCGGCGGATAGGGCAGTGCGGGTTGCGCCGTTCCATGAGGGAAGCGTAGTAAGGGGTGATAGACCAGCGGAACTGGCGAGCCGCCGCGTTAATGTCTTCGATCTCCCGGGGGTTGAGGTCCACGTAATGGACCAGGTCCTCGATCCTTTGGATGCGATGAGCCAGTTGCCATCGCCAATCCAGAGGATCATCCTTTCGTTCTTCCATCCTTCTCTTCCTCCCTCTAGTTCTTTCTTGCTACCCCAGGCCGTAACGCTCCAGGGCTACCGCCAAGATGGCATTGATCAACTCTTCAAAGGAGAGGCCCGCCGCCCGGACCTGCAGCGGGAAGAGGCTGACCTTGGAGAGGCCGGGCAGAGGATTGGCCTCCAGGAAATGGGGCTCCCCCGCGGCGTCGCAGCGCAGGTCGATGCGCGCCAGATCGCGGCACCCCAACAAGCGGTAGCTCTGCACCGCCACCGCCACCACTTTCCTCTCCTCCTCCTCCGTCAGCGGAGCCGGGCAGCGAAAGCGCTCCCGGTTGCCGCTCTTGACCTCATAGGAGTAGACAAAGTTTCGCCCTCCCAGTTCCCGGGCCAGTTCCTCGCCAGGCAGCACCTCAATGATGGGGAAGACCGTGAGCTCTCCGTTGCCCAGGAGGCCGACCGAAAATTCCCGCCCGGGGAGGAATTCCTCCACCAGGACGGGTTGGCGATAGGTGCGCAGGAGCCATTCCACTTGAGCTTTCAGCGCAGCGGGATCCTCCAACAGGGAGCGGCTGCGCACTCCTTTACTCGAGCCCTCCCAGGCCGGTTTGGCAAAAAGGGGATAAGAAAGGCCTGCTCGCTCCAAGGCGGCCAGGTCCTCCAGGCGTGTGACCTCAAAAAAGCGCGGAGTAGGCACTCCTCCCGCCAGGACAACCCGCTTGGCTGCCACCTTGTCCAGGGCAAGCCCCAGGGTCAAGGGGTCGGAGCCGGTGTAAGGGATGCCTAAAAACTCGAGGATGGCCGGCACCAGCGCCTCGCGATTGCGGCCCGACCATCCTTCGGCCACATTAAAGACGATGTCCGGGCGCTCATCTTCCAGCTGTCTGAGCAGCCCGGAACCGTAAGGAAACTCCTTCACTGTGTGCCCTCCGCTTTGGAGGGCCCGCACAATGCTCTCGACCGTCTCTCTCTCCTCACATTCGGCCGCGGCGTCTTCTGCTTCCGACTGGGGGCAATCCTGCTTCAGGTTATACGTCAGCCCCACCTTCAAGGCCTATCCGATCTCCTATCCATTTTTAATTAGTTAGAGTGTACTCCCGCTGCCCCTTCTTGTCGATTCCCTTTTTACAGACCGAACGGAAATAAAAGCAGGTCCAAGACTATACTTCGATTACAGCTCCCTTATTCTCGAAGAGACGCCCCTTTGCTGTCTGAAGCTGACCCGTTATAAGAATCTAGTCCAGAGAGGGGAGCACCTCCACGATGAAAGTAGTCAAATCCTCGGTCAGGTCCAGATCGATATAGGAGGAGAGTTCCTGGCCGTGGGGATCCCTGACCAGGCGCACCCGGGGGCGGGTGGGGAAATCCGGGTAGGCCTTGATCACTATACCGATCTGACCCGTGTTTAGCTTGACCACGGTCCCCACCGGATAAAGGGCTACGTGGCGAATGAAGGTTTTGACCACCTGCGGATCAAAGAGGCTGCCGCTGGAGGCTACGATGAACTCCACCACCTCGTGGGGGAGATGGCGCTTGCGGTAGGAGCGGTCGGTGGACATGGCATCATAAACGTCCGCCACCGCGGTGATCCGGGCGTATTCGTGGATCTCTTCCCCTTTAAGACCCCGGGGGTAGCCCGTGCCGTTGAAGCGTTCGTGATGCTGGAAGGCCACGTGAGCCGAGAGCAGGTGGATATCCTGGCTGTGGACCAGGATCTCGTACCCGTAGACCGTGTGTTTGCGGATTTCAGCATATTCCGCGTCAGTCAGGCGCCCCGGCTTGTTGATGATCTCCGGCGCGATACGGCTCTTGCCCACGTCATGCAGAAGCGCTCCCACGCCCAGCTGCTTCAGGCGGAGCTGGTTGTAACCCATGGAAATGCCGGTCATTAAAGCAAAGACGGCCACCGAGACGCAGTGGCCGAAGGTGTAGTCGTACAAAGAACGGATATCGGTCAGCTGAACCAGCAGCTCCTTCTGCGCCAGCAGCTCGTCCATGATGTCGTTGATAATCTGGCTCACCCGCCTGCTTTGCAACTTTACGGGCCCTTTGGCCGACTCCTCCATGGTGGCCCGCATGGCCTGCAGAGCCTGAACCCGCGTTTCCTCGCGGACCACGTCGTCCACCTCGATGTGCCCGTAGCGGTCGTCCTGGATGTAGACAAAGGTGATGCCGCACTCCTTCAAGCGCTGGACGTAAAAGGGCTTCAGTTGGACCCCCTTCATCAGCAGGGCGCGCCCATCCGAAGTATAGATCGAGCGCGCCAAGACCATCTCCGGCTTGAGATCCTCCACCGCCACAGCCCGCACGGCATCATCCCTCTTGCCCGTCTCACCTTTTGTAAATTAATCTTCGCGCTCTTGAACTTTTCCCCTGCACCACCACCTTCTTCCCGGTACTCCACTTACATTTGCTGGCGGCGCCGGGCCACGATACTCAGCTCGCCATTATGCCCTCCCCGCGGGCGATAATCGAAGCCCTCGTGGGCGAGGATCTCGTAAAAACGCCCCAACTCGTGGGCATTGCGCCGGTCGGCGATGATGGTCAAGGTGTCGCCCTCGGAGATCCGGCGGAGGGTATCCAAAAGTTGCGCTGTTTCGTTGCGGCCGTAATTCAGACGGAAATCGAGGATAATGTGGCTCATGGCGTCCTCCTTTTCTGTTCTGGTTTCGCTCCCTATTTTCCCACCGCGGAAAAAAGATAAACCGGGGAAGCTAAAAGCAGGATAATGCTCTCCCGAGAGCGTAAAATATCGGCTGAAAACCTTCCGGGAGGTATGACTGAAAGTGAAGCCAAAGGTTGACGCTGAACTGTGCATCGGTTGCGGCCTGTGCGCCAGCATCTGTCCCGACGTCTTTGAACTGGGCGACGACGGGCTGGCGCACGTTAAAGACGCCGAGGCCTGCGCTAAAGCGGACTGCTGTCAAGAAGCAGCGGATTCCTGCCCCACGGGGGCCATCTCCCTTTAATCCCCGGCGCTTAAGTTTGGTTTGTGTCCGCTTCTTCCGGCTTGAACCGCCGGCGTAAGACCCGGATCAAGGGGACGCCCAGCGCCAGGACTACTACGGCCTCACTGGCTCCGATGCTGAGCGCGGTGGCCCAGTAAGGGACGCCTGCCAGTGCGGAGAGGTAGAGGCTGATCAAAAGGGCATTCAAAAGCACGGGCCACAGATAGGCGACCCAGGAGTGGCGGGTGAGGCGGGTGAGGCAGGCAGCCGCCAGGGTGACCAGGCTGCCGCCGAAGATGTCGATCGCTCCCAGCCCGCCCAGCACGTTGGCGACCATTGTCCCCAGGTAGAGGGCGGGAATCGCCTCTGGCCACAGGATGGGCAACACCGTCAGGGCCTCGGCCACCCGCAACTGGATCCAGCCGTAACTGATGGGCGCCAGGGCCCAGCACAGGGCTACATACAGGGCGGCAATAGCCGCGCCGCGCGTCAGCCTTGTTCTCCATTTTGCTTGCCGCAAACCTACTCCCTCCTTGTTTTTTGGCCGGCCTTGCCAGCATCCCCAAAAAGCGCGGGTATACCGCTCTACCCCGCCGGCCACCCTAGCTCCGGGGATGCACAATGGCGCGGAATATCCTGGCTTACTTCAGATCGACCACCCAGGCCGAAAAGGCAGCTTCCGCCCTGCGAAAAGAAGGGTACGACGAGGTGCAGATCGCCCGCGTGCACCGGTACGCGGACGACGGAATTGACCACGTCTTCAACCCCACCAGCGGCCGGATCACCAGCCTGGCCAAGCTGACCTTGGGGGCCGACGTAGACGCAGAGGAGGACGTAGGGCCTCTCTTGGCCGCCGATCCCGCCGCCAGCGGCTGGGCAACCGGCGGCGGGCTGGTGGACGGCCCTTCCGTTCTCCTCACCGTGGTCCCTCCCAGCGACGAGGCGGCCGACCACGCCGAAGCGATTATCCGCTACCACGGCGGCTGGGTATGACCGCCTTCCTCAGTTGTCATCCTCGTCCTCGCGCTCCTGCCAGCGCAGGTGGTATTTGTTCTTCTCCCGCGGCGGCACCGGCACCCCCAGCTCTTCGTACTTGACTTGATACCGGCGGGCCAGCGCCTCCCAATCTTCGCCTCGCCAGCGCAGTTCCAGGACGGTCACCGGCTGCACGCGCGCCCGGCAGGCCAGGTTGACCGCCAAAAAGATCTCCTCCGGCGCCAGGCCCCGGTCCAGCCAGATGACGATCACCTCTTCCGGCACTCCGTAATACTCCCACATGAAGCGCCGGAAGACGAAGAGCTCGAAGTCTCGGTCCGGGTAGACGACGAAAACCCTGACCTTTTTCCTCCCCTTGGCCTGGACCATCCACCGGCCGCGATAGTGCTCGGGCAGTCCATAGCGGTGGGCTATCTCCCCCCAGCCCAGCCCCTGTCGGCGCAGCACGATGACCTGGTCCGGGGTGGAACCGCTCTCCGCGGCCA
>JASBVW010000135.1 GCA_029961005.1 Bacillota bacterium | reverse complement strand
TATCTCCAACTTCAGACCTCTGACCTTTAAATAAAAAGGCCGGCGTTGTCTCTTCCGACCCCGACCTCCAGACCTTTTATTATGGCCGTCCCCCGGCGGTCCACCAAGCTCCAACCTCTAAGCTCCCACTTCCAACCTCCAGCTTCGGACCTCCGACCTCCGACCTCTGTCTTCTGAATTGGTGGGCCCACTAGGATTCGAACCTAGGACCAACCGGTTATGAGCCGGCAGCTCTACCGCTGAGCTATGGGCCCTTGTGAGCGATCGCGCAACAGCGCAGTATTAATTATACGGCACCCCCGCCCAACCGTCAAGAAAACAAAGGCGGGCCGCAGCCCTCGCCTCCCAGGCAGTCCCGGGCAGCGCTCAATCCAGGAAATCCTTCAATTTCCGGCTGCGGCTGGGATGCCGGAGCTTGCGCAGGGCCTTGGCCTCGATCTGGCGAATCCGCTCCCGGGTCACCCCGAAGACCTGGCCCACCTCCTCCAGGGTGCGCGAGCGGCCGTCGTCCAGGCCGAAGCGGAGGCGCAGCACCTTCTCCTCCCGGGGGGTGAGCGTGTCCAGTACGTCTTCCAGCTGCTCGCGCAGCAAGAGGAAGGAGGCGGCTTCCGCCGGAGCCGGCGAGTCTTCGTCCTCGATGAAGTCCCCCAGATGGCTGTCCTCCTCCTCGCCGATGGGGGTCTCGAGGGAGACCGGCTCCTGGGCGATCTTGAGGACCTCCCGCACGCGCTCCACGCTCATGTCCATCTCCCGGGCGATCTCCTCGGGGGTCGGCTCCCGGCCCAGCTCCTGCAGGAGCTGGCGGGAAACCCGGATCAGCTTGTTGATGGTCTCCACCATGTGGACGGGGATGCGGATGGTCCGGGCCTGGTCGGCGATGGCCCGGGTAATGGCCTGCCGAATCCACCAGGTGGCGTAAGTGCTGAACTTATACCCTTTACGGTAGTCGAACTTCTCCACCGCTTTGATCAGGCCCATGTTCCCCTCCTGGATGAGGTCCAGGAAGAGCATCCCCCGCCCCACGTACCGCTTGGCGATGCTCACCACCAGGCGCAGGTTGGCCTCGGCCAGGCGGCGCTTAGCCTTCTCGTCGCCCTTCTCGATGCGCTTGGCCAGCTCAATCTCTTCCTCAGCCGTCAGCAAGGGGACGCGCCCGATCTCTTTCAGATACATGCGCACCGGGTCGTCCAGGCTGACCCCCTCCGGCACGGAGAGGTCCAGGTCCTCCTCCGGAACCTCTCCCCCCTCCGGCGAGTCCAAAAGGTCCGCCTCGCCCCCCTCCGGGATGATGTCGATCCCCGCCTCGGCCAGGTACTCGTAGAGCTCATCGATCTGCTCTGGCGACAGGTCTTCATTTTGCAGAGCATCCATGATCTCGCGGTAGGTCAGCATGCCTTTCTTCTTACCGGCAGCCAGCAGATCCTTCAACCCTGGTATCTTCTCGAAGTCCTTGCTTTTGTCGGCCATGCTTGCTCTCACCACCTTTCCGCCAAAGGGCTCAAGAAAATTTCACCCTCCGGCAGCAGGTTTCCTGCCATCGCGCAACGCCTTGTAACGCAAGACCACCCGGTGCAATCCCGCCAGGTCCTTTCTCTGCTCTGCCGCCCCGATTTCGCTTTGCAGGCGGCGGAGGGACCGAACCAGCGCCCGGGCTTCGAAGCGCGCCACCACTTCCTCGATCGCCTCTTCCCCTTGTGGCCGCAGCTCCTCTTCTTCCATGATCCTGGCCACCAGGCCGGCCGCCTCCGGATCCAGCTCATCCAGGCAGTGGGCTCCCGCCTTTCCCTCCGCTGCCCTCTCCGCCAGGGCCTGAGCCACCCGGCAGAGCTCCGCCCGGCTAAAGCTGTCCAGGGCCCCGCCTTGGCGCAGCCTCCGGGCCACGGAGGGCCGCGTGGCCAGTAGATACAGTATATCTTCCTCTAATTTAGAAAGTGCAGGCTGGGTATTATTTCTAGTATTGCGCTCCAATGAGAGATTATTCCTACTATTATTTCTCCATCGCTCCAGCTCTCCCTCTAATCCCTTCGGCGACAGGCCCACCTGCCCTGCCACCCGCTCTAAATAAATTCTCCTCTCCGCGGGGGAAACCAGGCCGGCCAGAACCGGGGCGACGGCCCGGACGGCCTTGGCCCGCACCAGCTCATCGCCGCGGCTCAAATCAAAGCGGGCCAAAAGGGAGTCGATCAGGTAGCGGGTTAGGGGCACGGCCTCGGCCAAGGCCCGGTTCCAACCCGCTGGCCCTTCCTTTCTTAAAAAGCTGTCCGGGTCTTCCCCGGCGGGCAAAACCATCACCCGCACCTCGGGCCCCGCGTTTTGCAAAAGGTGCAGGCCCCGCAGGGTGGCCTCCGCCCCAGCCGTGTCGGCATCGTAGCAGAGCACGATCTCTTGGGCCAATCGCCCTAAAAGGCGGGCCTGTTCCTCGGTGAGGGCGGTGCCCAAGGAGGCCACCACGTTGCCGAAGCCGCATTGATGGGCCATCACCGCATCCAGGTAGCCCTCCACCAGGACGGCTCGTCCCTCCGACCGGATGGCTTCTCTAGCCTGGAAGAGGCCGAAGAGGTGCTGCCCCTTGTGGTAGAGGGGCGTCTCCGGAGAGTTCAGGTATTTAGGGGTTCCTTCCCCCAGGGCCCGCCCTCCAAAGCCCACCACCCTGCCCTGCAGGTCGCGGATGGGGAAGATGATGCGGTCGCGGAAGCGGTCGTAGTAGCCGCTCCCCTTCCCTCGGGCCGCCACCAACCCCACCGTCTCGGCCTCGTCCGGTCGGTAGCCCTTCCCCACCAAAAAGCGCAGCAGGCGGTCCCACTCCGGGGGAGCGTACCCCAGTTCAAACTTTTCCTGCGCCTCGGGCGAGACGCCGCGGCCGGCCAGGTAGTCCCGGGCGCGCCTCCC
Source organism: Bacillota bacterium (assembly GCA_029961005.1). Classification (GTDB taxonomy): domain Bacteria; phylum Bacillota; class UBA5301; order JASBVW01; family JASBVW01; genus JASBVW01. Next base: position 2,142 of record JASBVW010000135.1, on the reverse strand, counting down.
TAACCCCTCTTCCTGCAGGCATTGCCGGTAGAAGCGGGCCGCCACCTCCAGCAGCCCCAGCCAGCGCTTCTTCTCTCCCCCGTCGCCCTTTTCCCGGCTCTCCGGCAAGGGGATGCCGGCCCGCTGGGCCAACCTCCGGACGGCCTCCGGAAAGTCCAGCTTCTCCAGCCGCATCACCAGGTGAAAGACATTGCCCCCCGCTCCGCAGCCGAAGCAGTAGAAGAGCTGCTTCTCCGGGCTGACGGTAAAGGAGGGGGTGCGCTCGTGGTGGAACGGGCACAGCCCTTTGTAGGAGCGGCCGGCCTTGGTCAGGCGCACGTACTCCCCCGCCACGGCCACGATATCGCTGGCGGTGCGTACCTGCTCAATCAAGTCGGGATCGATTCGCCCGCCGGCACTCATCCCCTGACCTCCTCCGCTGCCACTTGCCCCTTTATTTCGACAGAGAGGAGCTCATCCCTTTACCGCTCCGCCCAGGCCCGAGGAACGAAGAGGCGCAGGTAATCCGTGATGGCGTAGCGGTCCGTCATGCCGGCGATAAAGTCCACCGCTTTCCGCTCCGGATCAGAGGCCCCTTCCCGCTCCTCCGCCTCGCCCAGGGGAACCTCCTCCCAGTGCCGGCTGTAATACTGATAAAGGGCGCGCACTATCCCTTTGGCTTTCCCTTCCTCTTGCTTGGCCGCCGAGCCTATGTAGACCCGCTCAAAGAGAAAGGCCCGCAACTCGTCGGTGGCCGCCTGAACCTCAGGGCTCATCCTGATCTCAGGCGCCGAACGGCTGGCCATGATCACGTCCCGCACCATGGTGTCGATCCTCTCCGAGCCTTTGCGGCCCAGGACGCGGAGGCACGAAGGCGGCAGCTCCGCCGGATCCAGTATCCGTCCTCGCACTGCGTCGTCGATGTCGTGATTGAGGTAGGCGATGCGGTCGGCCAGCCTCACCACCTGCCCCTCCAGGGTGGAGGGAAGGGTGGGCCCGGTATGGCAGAGGATGCCGTCCCGCACCTCCCAGGTCAGGTTGAGGCCGGGATAGCGGTCGCTTCTCCGCTCCAGGACCTCAACCACCCGCAGGCTCTGTTCGTTGTGGCGGAACCCCGGCGGATAGACCTCGTTCAGGGCTTCTTCCCCCGCGTGGCCGAATGGGGTGTGGCCCAGGTCGTGGCCCAGGGCGATGGCCTCCGTGAGATCTTCATTTAACTGCAATGCCCGGGCGATCGTCCGGGCAATCTGCGCCACCTCGAGGGTATGGGTCAGCCTCGTCCGGTAGTGGTCCCCTTCCGGCGCGATGAAGACCTGCGTCTTGTGTTTCAGGCGCCGAAAGGACTTGGAGTGAATAATCCGGTCCCGGTCGCGTTGAAAGGCGGTCCGGATGGAGCACTCCTCCTCCGGCCACTGCCGCCCCCGGGTCAGGCGGCTTTTGGCCGCCCGGGGGCTCAGGGCCTCCTCCTCCCAGGCCTCGCGCTCTCGCCGCAGATGAAGGTCTTGCCCGGCCGTCAACCGCTTTCCCTCCCCGCCTCCGGCCTCCTGGCTTTAGAAACGGCCGCTCAGGAGGAGGAGGCCGATCAGGATGAAGGCAAAACCCGCCCCCGTCTGCACATACTGCTGCGGGATCAAGCGGGCCAGGACGGAACCGGCGGCCACCCCCAAAAGGGAAGACAAAGCCAGGGCTGAGGCAGCCCCTAAAAAGACCCCCCAGGGCGAGCGCCGCTCGGCCACCAGAAGCATGGTAGCCAGCTGCGTCTTGTCGCCCAGCTCAGCCAGGAAGACCAGGCCAAAGGTAGAGAGCACGGTTTCCCAGAACATCCTCCTCCCCCTTTATTGGCGGGGCTGTTTGATCTGGGCCTGGGCCGCAGCCAGCCGAGCCACGGGCACGCGGTAAGGTGAGCAGCTGACGTAGTCCAGCCCCACGCGGTGGCAGAACTCGATGGAGCGCGGATCGCCGCCGTGCTCGCCGCAGATGCCCACCTTTAGATCAGGCCGAGTCCGCCGACCCCGCTCCACGCCCAGGGCTATCAACTGACCCACTCCTTCTTCATCCAGGCTCTGGAAGGGGTCGCGCTCCAGGATGCCCTTCTCCACGTAATACGGCAGGAACTTCCCCGCATCGTCCCGGCTGTAGCCGAAGGTCATTTGGGTCAGGTCG
>JASBVW010000134.1 GCA_029961005.1 Bacillota bacterium | reverse complement strand
TTGGAAAAGGGCGTGCGGGAGACGATGGAGGAAGGGGTTCTGGCGGGATACCCGGTGGTGGACGTGCGGGTGACCCTGTACGACGGGTCTTACCACAGCGTGGACTCTTCCGAACTGGCCTTCAAGATTGCCTCTTCCATGGCCTTTAAGAAAGGGTTCATGGAGGCCCAGCCCGTCTTGCTGGAGCCCATCATGAAAGTGGAGGTCCGCGTGCCGGAGGACTTCATGGGCGACGTCATGGGCGACCTCAACAAAAAGCGGGGCAAGATCCTGGGAATGGAGCGAGAGGGGAAGTGGCAGATTATCCGGGCCCACGTGCCTTTGAGCGAGCTATCGCGGTATGCCATCGACCTGCGTTCGATCACGCAGGGTAGGGGATCCTTTACCATGGAGTTTGACCATTATGACGAGGTGCCCCCACCCTTGGCCGAACAAGTGATAGAACAAGCCCGCAAGTTGAAAGCGGAGGCCAAGTGAGAACGGAACAGACGAACACAAAGGAGCGACGAAGGGGACAGCCCTGAGCACGAGATGCAGAACCGGATGCGATGGAAATGGGTTGGGCTGGGGTTGATCCTGCTGGCCCTGGCGCTGGTGGGTGCAGCCTTCTTGCCCGTGCCTCTGCGGGGGCTGGCTGAGGCGTCAGGGGGAGAAGCTTACTGGTCCGAGCTCCTGCGGGAAGTGGAAGGACAACTCAAAAAACAGCCGGAAGAGCGGGAGCTTCTCTTCACTTATGCGGTAGCCACAGCCAACCTGGGGCGCCTGGATGACTCCGTCCGGGCCTTTCGCCAGTTGGAAAACCTGACGCGCCTGCCGGACGGAGGGGGGGACCCTTTGTCTGCGGAGGTCTACGAGGCCCAGCTGGCCGCCCATCCCGGCGATCTTTTGCTCCTGAATAAACTGGCCTTTCTCTACTACGCCCGGGAAGAATACGGGGCGGCCAGTCGCTTCTTTCGCCAGGCCAGCCAACTGGATTCAAGCAACGAATGGCCGCGCAATTATCTGGCCTATTGCCTCTACCGCACGGGCGACTTGGACGGAGCCCTCTCCGCGTTGGAAGAGGCACTGGCTTTAAATCCCCACAACTCTTACACTCACCTGCTCTTGGGCCTGGCCTACGCGGAGAAGGGTTGGTACCTCAAGTCGCTCCAAGAGCTGGCTAAAGGTCGGCGCGCCCTCTCCCACCTGCTCTCCTTCCAGTGAGTTGCGGTCTTCTCCAGCCCCCGGGCATAGGCGCGGGCCCGTTTTCCCGCCCGTCTGCCTCCTCGCGCGTTTGCATACATATAATAGCGGTAACGCAAAAACGGCGCAGAGGAGGGAAATACCTTGGTCAGCGGACGGCGTTCTCATCCTCTTTCCCCGCGAGAGGACGCAGAAGGCAGATGGGCGGCCTTCACCGCCGCCCTTTTGCGCGGGGTGACGTTGAGCCTCCTGGTCGCTCTGGTGGGGAGCAGCCTGATGGCTTTCCTGATCGCCTGGACGGGCTGGCTGACCTTACACAGCGGGGTGCTTTTGCTCATCAACTACCTGAGCGTGGCTACGGGGGCGCTGACCGGGGCGCGCCAATGCCAGCACTGGGGGTGGTTCCTCGGAGGGAGCATCGGCCTTTTTTATGGCCTGATCGCGTTCAGCCTCTCTACAGCCGCCGGAGGGAACTTGAACGTCCTCTCTGTGCTCCAAGGCGGCGTGCTCCTCTTTTTGGTCGGGGCTTTGGCCGGCATGATCGGAGTTAACCTTTAGGACTCGCCAGCAGTGGCCTGAAAAAACTAATGGCTTCCGACCTTCTCGGAAGCCTTGCAATTCACTGGTGGAGGGGGTAGGATTCGAACCTACGAAGCGTTCCGCAACAGATTTACAGTCTGCCCCCTTTAACCACTCGGGCACCCCTCCACCGGGTAAGGAAGAGGGCTGGCAGGGGAGACAGGACTCGAACCCGCAACCGCCGGTTTTGGAGACCGGTGCTCTACCACTTGAGCTACTCCCCTGTACCGAACCTCCTTCATTCTAGCATACCCGGCCTAGTCAGGTCAAGGGCTCTTGACGGGGGAGGCAAAGAGCGGTATGATGTATACAGGATGCAAAATACTGGGGGTAGTGCCATGCTCCACGAATTCACGGGTATCGTGACGCGGCAGAAGAACGGGTATGCCGCTATCTGCCTGGAGCTGGACGTAGACAGCACAGGTTACAGCCCCGAAGAGGCCCGCGATAACCTCATCGCTGCCATCCAACGGCACATCGACGACACCTGTGAAGACCCAGGATTGGAGACCAGGGGCGATGACCAGCGGCATCGCCGGCAGATCCAGCACTATCTGGACCGGGCGCAAAAGGGCGAAGGCTTCCTTTTTAAAGTGCCCATTGAACTGATCACCCGCAATTGACTCCTCCTCCCCGGGAGGGTATACTGAAAGGGGCGGCAGGCCAACCCTTGCCCCCAGATCGCCTCGAGGAGGAGACCGAAGTCATGCCAATCTACGAATTTGTCTGCCCGCAGTGCGGTCATCGGTTTGAAGAGCTGGTAGTCCGATCTTACTCCGAGGACTCGGCAGCCTGTCCGCGCTGTGGAGCGCCGGAGGCGCGGCGCGTTCCTTCGTCCTTCGGCTTTCGCTCCGGCGGTACTGGGGGCTCGAGCACCGCGCCTGCGGGAGGCGGTTGCAGCGGCTGTAGCGGGCGAAGCTGCAGCACTTGCCGCTGAAAAAAATTTTTTTCTCTGCCAGCAGGAATTCGGCCGGGCAGGCCGAAGTTATTTTTTGCGTGAACTAAACAAAATACATATTTTGTTTAGTAACGCCCCAAAAACCTGGAGAAAGACCTGGAGGGAACCCGCCTTGCACCAGCCACAAGACAGCGCAGAGCGCCCGGGAAGCCCCCGCACCCCTGAGGCCGGCCCGCCCCGGACCTTTGACCAGTGCCTGGAGGATTATCTCGTCTACCTTAAAGTAGGGCACGTCAAAGCGCCGTCCACCGTGGCCGAATACACCCGGGACCTGCACCTCTTCCGTTCCTTTCTCCTCAGGCACCTAGGCCTCCGGACTGAAGGGGAGCAGGCTCCCCTCTACCTTCACCACCTCACCCGGCAGACGGTGCGCGCCTTTTTGCTCTACCTTCAGGACGAACGGCGCAACAACCGCTTCACCATGGCGCGCAAGATCTCCAGTCTGCGCAGCTTCTTCCGGTTCCTGGTGCGGGAGGGCTGGTTGGCCGAAAACCCCATGGAAGGGATAGACCGACCTCGGGTCAATCCCCGCCAGGTGTTGCGCCGCTACCTCTCTTTCCAGGACGCGCAAAGGCTCCTCGCCGGAACCGCCGAAACCGAGGAGCCTCAGACCTGGCGCAATCTGGCCCTTCTGACGGTCTTTATCTACGGAGGTCTACGCGTCAGCGAGCTGACTGCGCTGCGCTTGGCAGACGTGCGCTGGGACGAAGGGGCATTGGAGGTCTTGCACGGGAAAGGGAACAAGCAACGGCTCGTTCCTCTCCCTCCCCCCGCCCTGGAGATTCTCTCCGAGTACCTGCGCCGCCGCCCCGCCACCTCCTCCCCTTTCCTCTTCGTCAACCGGCAGGGGAAGCAGATGAATCGGTCTTCCGTCTACTTTATCGTCAAGCAGTTGGTGCGCCGCTTCGGCCTGGACGAGCAGATCTCGCCCCACAGGCTCCGCCATACCTGCGCCACCCTGCTTTTGGAGGCAGGGGTCGATCTGCGTTACATCCAGGAGTTTCTGGGCCACGCGGATATTTCCACTACCCAAATCTACACCCACGTCTCCCGCTCCCGGCTCTGGCAAGCCATTCTGGAACACGCCCCCTTCCCGGAGCTCAAGCGCCCGCGCTGAACCGGAGCGGAAGATCTACCTTAGCAATGGATTTAATTGGTACTGGTCTCAAGTGGAGAGGAGGGAGGAGAAGAGGAAAGCGCGCATTTGCTTACAGACTGGCCTTCTTGTTTTAGCTGGTGATGGTCTACACCGAGGAGGGTGAAGAACATTTCCAAAGCCTGTTCTTTTCCGCGGAGATGAGGATCGGGAGGTTGTGTGGAGTGGGAGGAGATCAACTTCAGGTAATCTTCCTTGGCCCGTTCGTAGGCCTCTTCAACCCCTGCTGTACTCACGAGCTCTGCCAGCTCGTCGTACGTCTGCCTGCGCGCCTCTGCCTGGGCAGTCCAGAAGGCGGGATCAGAGGTCAAGGAGCTAGCCAGAAAGTCCTGTTTGGCCAGCCGCTTGAACCTCTTGAGGCCATTCAAGACGTCCTCACGGGCCACCAGAACCATTTCTGATTCCCCCTCTGAGTTTTTCTCTATTCAGTTTTCTCACGCCCCTCGCTCCGGGCGCAGCAACCGCTTTTCTTTGTTAATTCTTCTACGCTGGCGGAAGAAATCCTTTCTCAACCCTCGCGCGGCCCGAGGCCGTATACTTCAAGGGTGAAGCGCCAAATCCAGCAATTTTTCCACCAGGGCCGGAAATTCCAGGCCAGCTGCCCGGGCCGCATCCGGGACCAGGCTGGTGGCGGTCATGCCGGGCAGCGTATTCACCTCCAGGACGTACGGCTCTTCCTCGTCCGGAAGTGCAATCATGTCCACCCGGGCGAAACCGCGACAACCCAGGGCGCGGTAAGCCCGGAGAGCCAGGTCCTCCGCCCGGCGGGCCTGAGAAGGAGGAATGCGGGCCGGGATCACGTGCTCGCTCATCCCGGGGGTGTACTTGGCCTCAAAGTCGTAGAAAGCCTTCTTGGGGACAATCTCGATAATGGGTAAAGGTTGCGGATCGTCATTTCCCAATACGGCCACGGTGATCTCCTTCCCCGGGATGTACCGCTCCAGCAGGAGATCGCGGTCGTACCTGGCCGCCTCTTCCAGCGCGGCCGCCAAGGACCCGGGCTCCCGGACAATGCTCACGCCTACCGTGGAACCTTCGCGACTCGGCTTCACCACCACCGGCCACCCGAGCACGGAAGAAATGCGGGCAGCCAAGTCCTCCACCTGGTCGGCCCGGTGAGGGACCCAGCGCCAGGCCAAGTAAGGAGGGGTTTTGATA
>JASBVW010000133.1 GCA_029961005.1 Bacillota bacterium | reverse complement strand
CCCCCTGCCAGCGCCAGAAGGGCCTCGCCAGCCAGCAGCCCGGGGCCGAAGAGTTACTTCCCGCTCATGAGCGGCGGGCCGTTGCAGCCTTCGGTCGGAGGGGAAAGCTCTCCAGAGGGAGAGAGCGCGCTCGGAGCTGAAAGGTCCTCCGCCGGAACAAGCCCTTCTTGTGCCTCCCCGCGGCGCTCCTGCCCCTCGGAGGCGGGAGAGACGATCCTCCCTTTGGCGTAGGTGCGGAAAGCGCGGGTGATCTCCACGTTCACCTTCTGGCCGACGAGAGCTCCTCCGCCCTCCACGTCGATGACGTATCCCTCCACCCGGGCGATGCCGTCTTGGCGGTTGGTCACGTGGGGTTCCTCAACCCGCACCTGCAGGCGTTGACCTTCCCGCACCGGGATGGCCAGCCGCTCCATCTCTTCTTTTGTGCCCGCCACGATGCTGATCTCCGCTATCCCCTGCTGCAGGCTCCCCCGGACGAAGACAGCCTTCCCCAGGCTCTCCTCGAGGCGGCGGAGGTTGGACCCGCCCGCACCGATGACCAGAGCCGCCACCGAGGGGTGCACCGTGACCAGGAAGGCCTCCGCCTTCTCCTCCGCCATGGACTGCAGGCGCCGTTCCACCGCCATGGCCACCGTCTCTTCGGAGAGAATCCGGCCCGTGCCATCGCAGTAGGGGCACTGGCGCTGCAAAACTTCGTCTAGATCTCGCCGGACCTTCTTGCGGGTGATCTCCATCAGCCCCAGGGCGGAGAAACCGACCACGGTGGTCTTGACGCGGTCTTTCTTCACCTCCGCCGCCAGGGTGCGCAACACCTTCTGCCGGTCGGCTTCGCTCTCCATGTCGATGAAGTCCACAATGATGATGCCGGCCATGTTGCGCAGCCTGAGCTGGCGGGCGATCTCCACCGCCGCCTCCAGGTTGGTCTGCAAAACCGTCTCCTCCAAGCTGGTGCTGCCCACGAACTTGCCCGTGTTCACATCGATGCTGACCAGGGCCTCCGTGTGGTCTATGACCAGGTAACCGCCGCTCTCCAGCCAGACCTTGCGCTTCAGGGCCCGCTCGATCTGCGGCTCTATGCCGTAAAAGTCGAAGATGGGCACCGGCGACTGGTAAAAAGAGACCCGGCGCCGCCAACGCGGGTTGAGGGAACTCAAAAGTTCCCGGACCTGCTCAAACTCCGCCCGGCCGTCTAGAACAATGCGCTCCACGTCTTCGGTAAAGACGTCGCGCACCAGCTGGTAGGTGAGGTCGTAGTCCTGGTACAGCAAGGCGGGGGCCCGGACCCGGGCCGCCTTGGCCTCGACCTTCTCCCACACCTTGAGGAGGAACTTGATCTCACGCTCCAACTCCTCTTCTTCGCACCCTTCCGCCGCGGTCCGGATGATGAGGCCCATCCCGGAGGGGCGAAGACGCCCGGCCACCGCCAGCAAGCGTTCCCTCTCCTCAGGCCGCTCAATCCGCCGGGAGATGCCGATGTAACTCTCACCCGGCACCAGCACCACGTAGCGGCCCGGCAGAGTAAGCTGGGTCACCACCCGGGCCCCTTTTTTACCCATGGGCTCTTTGGCCACCTGCACCACGATCTCCCGCCCCTCGCGGAGGATCTTCTCTATCTCCGGGCGCTGATGGCGCCTGGCCTGCTCTTCGGCCACCCCTTCCACTTCCAGGTCTTCCTCCAACAAAGTCCCACCATACGAAAGGGCGTCGCCCATGTAGAGAAAGGCATTGCGCTCCAAGCCGATATTGACAAAGGCGGCCTCCATGCCCGGCAGAACATTTTCCACCCGGCCTTTGTAAATGTTCCCCGCCACCCGCTCCGTAAAGGTGCGCTCAATGTATAACTCCATCAGGCGCCCGTCTTCCAGGAGGGCCGCCCTCTTCTCGTTAGGCATAACATTGACCACAATCTCTTTCTTCATTTCTTCACCTCCCCCTAAATGAAATAGTCAGGAGCCTCACCCCCTTCCCGCCCTTCCGGATAAAGGCCCAGGCGGTGCACCTGGAGGTGCACCGGACGCCAGGGCAGGCCGCTCAGGACCTCCTCCGGCCTGCCGGCCCCCTCCGGCCCCACCTTGATCGCCATCCACACCTGAAGGCCTTCCTCCGGGCCTTCCTTCGGCCCGCCGCCCATTGGAGAGAGTACCCTCAGCCCCTGCAAAAAAGGGCGCACATCCACCAGGCGGGGCCCCTTTTTGCCCTGGCGCTCCACTATTATCTTTTCCCGCTCCGGCAGCGCCAAAAGATCCCGCACCGCCTGCTCGAGGGGAACTGGAGGCGGCGGCAGCAGTCGCACCAGGTACTCCGCCCGCCTGACCACCGCCGTCAAGGCAGGAAGGCGCAGCGGCACCTTTTGGGCCTTGAGCACCCGGATCCCGGGCGGGAGTGCGCGGTTGAGGCGCTCCTGCACCTCCTCCGCCGCCATCTCCTCCCGCAGGATAAGGTCGGCGTACTCCCCCTCGCTGGTGGCACCCACGGCCAAGGCGGAGGCAAAAGAGATCCTCGGCAGGGGATGGAAGCCTTCCGAGAGGGCCACCGGCAAACCGGCCCGCCGCACAGCCCGCTCCACCGCCCGGCTCAACTCCAGGTGCGAGAGGAAGCGGACCTCCTCTCCCTTGGCCAGGCGCAGGCGCATCCGCACCTCACCCATCGCCTTTCACCCGCCTTCGGGCCGCCGGGGCGGCCAGCCGGTTGGCCACCTTCAAGCGCACGCAGACGCCGCACTGCGGACAAGGTGCAAAGCGGCAGTCCGGGGTGGTCAGGCCGGCCAGAGCTCGCTCCCTCTCCCGGAGCAAAAATTCCCGGGTTACCCCTGCATCTACGATCTCCCACGGGAAGCGCTCGTCCAGAGCGCGCGGGCGGGTGGCGTAAAAATGGGGATCTATCCCTGCGTCAGAAAAGGCCTGCTGCCAGGCCTCGTAGCGGAAGTGATCCGACCAGCTGTCCAGCTTGGCCCCGCGGCTCCAGGCTGCCAGGAGCACCTCCTTTAACCGCCGGTCCCCCCGGCTCAAGACCGCCTCTATAAAGCTCAGTCGATGGTCGTGCCAGTGCAGCTCCACCGCCCGATGGCGCAGGCGGGCTTTGAGAAAATCCTGCTTCTCCACCAACACCTCCGGCGGATCCTGCCCCTCCCACTGGAAAGGGGTATGGGGCTTGGGGACAAAGGAGGAGAGGCTCACCACCACCCGCACCCGCCCTCTCTTCGGCCCGTGGATGCGCCGGCCCAGCTCGGCCACCCGCTCTGCCAGCGCGGCGATTCCCTCCAGGTCCTCCCTGGTCTCCGTGGGCAGCCCGATCATAAAGTAGAGCTTCAGCCCCGTCCAGCCGGCCCGAAACGCCCCCTCGGCCACGGTCAAAAGGTCCTCTTCCGTCACGTTCTTGTTGATCACGTTGCGCAACCGCTGGGTGCCGGCCTCGGGGGCAAAGGTCAAGCCGGTCTTGCGCACCCCCTGGATCTTCTCCGCCAGCTCTACGGCAAAGGAGTCCAGCCGCAGCGAAGGGAGAGAGACGGCCACCCCCTGCGGGCCGTATAGGCGCAAGAGGTGGGAGAGCACCGGCTCCAGGCAGGTATAGTCGGCGCTGGAGAGAGAGGTGAGGGAGATCTCCTCGTACCCGGTCCGGGCCAGCATCTCGCCCGCCAGCCGCCGGACCGTCTCCTCTCTCCGCTCCCGCACCGGGCGGTAGATGATGCCCGCCTGGCAAAAGCGGCAGCCTCTGGTGCAGCCCCGGAAGACCTCTACCATGGCCCGGTCGTGCACCACGTCCAGGTAGGGGACCACCAGGTCCGTGGGGAAATCCGCCCGGTCCAGGTCGGCCACCACCCGCTTCCGAACAGGCCAGGGGGCACCGGGGGCCGCTTCCCACCCCTGCACCGTGTGGTCTTTATTGTACGCCACCCGGTAGAGAGAGGGCACATAGATGCCTTCCCGTCCGGCCAGGGAGCGCAAAAAAGCCGCCCGGTCCCACTCCCTCCGCTCCTCCCGCCACCGGCGGTAGTCCTCGACCAGCTCTACCACCGCCTCTTCCCCGTCTCCGATGACCAGGAGATCGAAGAACTCGGCCACCGGCTCCGGGTTGAAGGCGCAAGGGCCTCCTCCCACCACCAGGGGATCGCCGTTCCCCCTCTGGCTGGCCAAGAGGGGCACCCCCGCCAGGTCCAGGAGGTTCAAGATGGTGGTGTAGCTCAGCTCGTACTGGAGGGTAAAGCCGATCAAATCAAAGTCCCGCAGGGGCGAGGTCGTCTCCAGCGAAAAAAGCGGCAACTTCTCCCGCCGCATGATCTCCTCCAGGTCGAGGTCGGGGGCGAAGACCCGTTCCGCCGCTGTATCCGGGCGCCGATTGAGGATGTGGTAGAGGATCTTCAGCCCCAGGTGCGACATGCCCACCTCGTACAGGTCGGGAAAGACCAGGGCAAAGCGGACCTTGACCGAGGCCGGGTCCTTGCGCACCGCGTTTACTTCATTGCCCAGGTACCGGGACGGCTTGCGCACCCGCGGAAGTATCTCTTCCAGGCGCTGACGTAAGTCCACTTCGGGCCTCCATTCAATCAGCACGAACTGCGTGTTAGTATGAGCGAAGTACCTTTGAATTATCGTTCGCTCCCGGGCCAGACAATCCTCCCCAGCCGCCTTTACCGCTTCCCCGCCGGTTAAAGCGGGTGCAGCGGCAGCTCCCGGACGGTGAGGTCGGAGCCGCGGTTGAAAAAAGCCTCCACCACTTCCACCTCGGTCACGAATCCCTTCACCTGAGCACCCTCGGCCAGGACAAAGACCAGGTGGTAGCGGCGTGGAATAAAGCAGCGGAGCACCTCGCGCAGCGGAGCTTCCTGCCTGGCCACCAGCGGCTGAGCCAGGAGCACCCCCTTCTCCTCCAGCTCTTTTTTCTTGCGCATCAGGTAGCGCAGAAAAACGTACCCCGCCAGCTGCCTCTCCCGGTCGGCAGCGTAATAGATGAAAAAAGAGAGGACCACCAGGCTGATGTTGACGTAGCCCAAGTACACCCCTATTGCCCCGGCCAGGGCCAGGAGCGCCGCCATCGCTTT
>JASBVW010000132.1 GCA_029961005.1 Bacillota bacterium | reverse complement strand
TCATGGGTACCAAAAACGGGCTGACCCGGTCCGGTCCTTTCTCCACCAGCACCCTCAGCTCTTGTTCCAGGGTCCTGATGCCGCCAATGCCCGACCCGATGAGTACTCCCACCCGATCCCGGTCCGTCTTGTCCAAGTCCAGCCCAGCATCTTCCAGGGCCAAGCGGCTGGCCGCCACCGCCAACTGAGCAAACCGGTCCATCCGCCGAGCATCTTTACGGTCCATAAACCGCTCAGGAACGAAGTCTTTGACCTCGCCGGCAATTTGGGTCGGAAAGCGCTCCACTCCGGGGAGGAGAGTGATGCGATCAATCCCCGACCGCCCAGCCACCACATTCGCCCAGAATTCCGCCCAACCTATACCAGTAGGCGCCACCACGCCTAGCCCTGTCACCACTACTCTGCGCAGCATCGTCTGTCGCCCCTTTCCGCCCCTCTGTTAGAAAGTCCCGTAGGGGTTGCCTGCGGGACTTTCCAAGGTCGGGGGTTATTGGGTGTTTTCTTTTATGTATTCCACCGCGTCACCCACTGTTGTGATCTTTTCTGCGTCTTCGTCCGGTATCTCCAGATCAAACTCCTCTTCCAGCGCCATGACCAGCTCCACAATATCGAGCGAATCAGCTCCCAAATCATCCACGAAAGAGGCTTCCGGGGTTACCTTTTCCTCATCGACACCCAATTGCTCTACAATGATCTCCTTGACACGGTCGAAGATCTCCATCTCTTCACCTCCTTCCCCGAGGCCCGAGGCCTACATTGCCAGACCACCGTCGACCAAGATGGTCTGTCCGGTTAGGTAAGAGGCACCGGGGGAGACCAAAAACAGGACCACCCGGGCTACGTCATCTGGTTGGCCAAAGCGGCCGAGGGGAATGCGCTCCAAGTAGGCTCTTTTGACCTCCTCCGGCAAGCGCTCGGTCATCTCGCTGACGATGAACCCGGGAGCCACCGCATTGACGGTGATGCCGCGCGGTGCCAGCTCCTTCGCCACTGACTTGGTAAAACCTATGATGCCCGCCTTGGCCGCTGCGTAGTTAGCCTGTCCAGCGTTCCCCGTCAACCCGACGATGGAAGAGATATTGACAATTCGTCCCCCTCTTTGCTTGAGCATGATGCGGGCCGCGGCCTTGGTGCAATTAAACAAACTCTTCAAATTGGTGGTCAGAACCGTATCCCAGTCCTCCTCGCTCATGCGCAGGAGCAAGGTGTCCCGCGTCACCCCTGCATTGTTGACCAGGATGTCCAGCCGGCCCCACTCCGCCATCAGGCGCTCGAACATGGCCCCCACCGCTTGGCCGTCCCCTACGTCGGCCTGCAGCAGGAGGCACCGCCGCCCTTTCTCGCGGATAGCCGCCGCCACTTCTTCGGCTGCCGCGGCATTGCGTACGTAGTTCAAAGCCACATCCGCGCCCGCCTCGGCCAACGCCAGGGCAATGGCCCGCCCCAGGCCCCGCGAGGCTCCCGTCACCAAAGCAACCTGGCCGCTCAACTCCATATTAATATTAGCGACCCCCCTCTAGAAAATCAAGCACTTTCCGCACCTCTGCCGCCTCCCCCGCAGGAAAGACCTCTACCTCCCGGGAAATCCGGCGCACCAGGCCCGCCAAGACCTCCCCTGGCCCGACCTCGACCATAGTCCGGATACCTGCCTCTACCATCCGCTCCACGCAGCGCTGCCAGTGGACGGGACTCGTCATCTGCCCGATCAAGGAGGCCTTGATCTCCTCCGCGCTCCGCAAAATCCGTCCTCCGGCGTTGCTCACCAGCGGTACCTGCGGGTCCCGTAAAGGAACGTCCTGCAGGGCGGCAGCCAGGCCTTCGGCTGCGCGCCGCATCAGGGAGGAGTGGAAGGGCCCGCTCACGGGGAGGGCAACAAACCGGCGCGCCCCTCTCTCCCGGGCCAGCCTCTCCGCCGCCGCCAGGCCGGTCAGCGTCCCGGAAAGAACCACCTGCCCCGGGCAGTTGAAGTTCGCCGCCTGGACCATCCCCTCCTGCGCAGCTTCCGCACAAAGAGCCAGGACCTCCTCTTCGCGCAAGCCCAAAACGGCCGCCATGCCGCCTTTTTCCAGGCGGGAGGCTTCCGCCATCAGCCGCCCGCGCAGCCTGACCAGGCGCACGGCTTCCGTGATCTCCAAGGCTTCTGCTGCCACCAGCGCGGAGTACTCCCCCAGGCTGTGGCCCGCCACCAGTCGGGGGCGCCAGCCGCGTCGTGCCAGGACGCGCCAAGCCGCCGCCGAGACCGTCAAAATCGCCGGCTGGGCCACCTCTGTCTGCTGCAGGTACTCCTCCGGTCCGGCAAAGCAGGCGGCAGTTAGATCAAAATCCAGGGCTTTTTGGGCTAGAGCAAAGACCTCCCGGGCCTCCGGGTACTCTTCGTACAAGGTACGGCCCATGCCCACCTTCTGGCTGCCCTGGCCGGGGAAGATAAAGGCCAAGTCGGAGCTTTCTTTTAGTACGCCCATCTCAGCACACTGGCCCCCCAGGTCAAACCTGCGCCAAACCCTACCAGGACCACCACGTCCCCTTTCTTCAGGCGCCCGGCGCGGACCGCCTCATCCAGTGCCAACCCTACGGACGCGGCGGAGGTGTTGCCGTAGCGGTCCACATTGACCAAGATGCGCTCCCGGTCCAATCCCAACCGCTCCGCGGCAGCGTCGATGATCCGGACGTTGGCCTGGTGAGGGATAAAGAGGTCGACGTCTTCCACCCCCAGGTCAGCCTTGCGCAAAACCTCCAGGGTCGCTTCTTCTATCGCCCGGACCGCAAACTTGAAGACGTCAGGGCCGCACATCCGGATGTAGTGCTCCTCTGCTTCCACCGTTTCGCGCCGGGCCGGTTTACGCGAACCGCCGGCCGGCAAGTAGAGCTTCTCTGCCCCGCTGCCGTCCGCCCCCAGAACGGAACTCAAAAAGCCCAGTGGCTCTTCCACCGGGCGCAGCACCGCCGCGGCGGCTCCATCCCCAAAGAGCACGCAGGTAGAGCGGTCGCGCCAGTTGGTAATGCGCGAAAGAAGGTCTGCACCTATCACCAAGGCAGTTTGGTACTTCCCGGCGGCCAAAAAATTCGCCGCCGTCTCCAGGCTATAGATGAAGCCGGAGCAACCGGCCGAGAGGTCAAAAGCAGCCGCCCTCTTGGCCCCCAACCTGTCCTGCAGCAGGCAAGCCGTGGCGGGGAAGATCATGTCCGGGGTGATGGTGGCCACGATGATCAACTCCACTTCATCCCCCGCAATTCCTGCGCTCTCCAGCGCCTTGACCGCCGCCTCGTAGGCTAAATCTGAAGTGGCTTGATGTGGAGCCGCAATGCGCCTTTCGCGAATTCCGGTGCGGGTGCGAATCCACTCGTCGCTGGTCTCGACCATCTTCTCCAGATCAAAGTTGGTCAACACCTGCTCTGGGATGCCGGAACCAGTTCCTACGATCCCTATGGCCTTTTTAAGCATTATTCGTTTCTCTCCTCGCCATTTCTGTCTCCTTCGTCCCTGTGGCTATTGCCTCGACCACTCCCTTTTCCACGCTCTCCTTGGCCACCCTGATGGCGTTCCTGATCGCCCGGGCGTTGGAAGAGCCATGGGCGATGATTGAGACCCCCTTCAGACCCAGAAGGGGGGCACCGCCGTACTCGGCGTAATCTGTCCTGCGCAGGATCCGCTTAAAGGCCGGCTTCAAGAGCAGCCCCCCTGCCATTCCCCTCCAATCCCGGCTCAACTCTTCCTTCAATAAATGAAAGATGGCTCCCGCCATCCCCTCCATAAACTTGAGCACCACATTGCCCACAAAGCCGTCACAGACCACCACATCGGCCTTGCCCGCCGGGACGTCCCGCCCTTCTACGTTGCCGATGAAGTTCAGGGAGCTCTTCTTCAGCTCCGCATACACAGCCAAGGCCAGTTCATTTCCCTTGGTTTCCTCTTCCCCAATGTTCAGGAGCCCCACCCGGGGGTTGTCTACCCCCAGCACCTTTTCCGCATAGAGCGCCCCCATCTGGGCAAACTTGACCAGGTGGACGGGGCGGCAGTCTGCGTTGGCCCCCGCATCGATTAGAACAGAGAAGCCCCTCAGGGTAGGAAAGGTGGTGGCGATCGCCGGGCGTTCGATGCCGGGCAGCTTGCCCAGGCGCAAAAGTGAACACGCCATAGCCGCTCCCGTACTGCCCGCGCTCACTACGGCATCGGCTTGTCCGTCGCGGACCAGTTCGTTGGCCACCACCAGGGAGGAGCGCTTCTTCTTGCGGAGGGCCTCCACTGGATGCTCGTCCATGCCGATGACTTCGGGGGCCTCCACCAAGATGATCCTCTCGCCGCGATAACCGGTCTTTTGTAAAACTGCGGAGACCGCTTGGCTCTCGCCGACCAGCAAGACTTCCACTTCGAAGGCGGAGACAGCCTCTACCGCCCCCCGCACGATCTCAGCCGGCGCGTGGTCTCCGCCCATGGCATCCACCGCAATGCGTATCATAGCCTACCCTTCCTCGTTCGTCCTCCGGCCCCGGGTAAAATTATAAGCTAAAGACCGCTCGATCTTTAGCTCTCCCCTTTTTATTTTGCTTCCTCCACCTTGAGCACCGGCCGGCCGTCGTAGAAACCGCAATGAGCGCAGACCCGATGAGGAAGTTTCGGTTCATGACACTGCGGACACGACCCTAGCTGGGGAATCTCCAGCTTCCAATGCGTACGCCTGGCGTTCTTCCTCGCCCGCGAAGTCCTGCGCTTAGGATTAGCCATTCTTCACCACTCCTTGGTCATCGTCTTTGAGCAAAGCCTGGAGCGACTGCAACCGAGGATCTATCTCCTCTGGAGCCGAATCCTCCCGCCGCGGCAACTCCTTCTCCCCGCCCCTCTCTGGGCGATAGACCAAACCCGGACACTCTTCGCTACACAGCCAGCGCATGGGCAGGGAAAGGATGATTTCCTGTCTCAGGGGTTCGGACAAGTCCACCTCGTCACCTGCGCAAGGGTAGATCTCCTCTTCCTCCCCCTCCACCTCGGCAACGCTTTGATTGAAACTACCCGCCCGGGAGAAGGCGCATTCCCAGGTCACCGTAATGGGA
>JASBVW010000131.1 GCA_029961005.1 Bacillota bacterium | reverse complement strand
TGGGGACGGGAGAGGTCATCGAGCCGGACGACGGGGTGGCGGCCATTGGCTCGGGAGGACCCTATGCCCTGGCGGCCGCCCGGGCGCTGCTTCAGCACTCAAACCTCTCTGCCCGGGAGATTGCGGAATCCAGCCTGAGGATTGCCGCTTCCATCTGCGTGTATACCAATGAGCGCATTGTGGTGGAGGAGCTGTAGAGAACGCCATGACTAGAGAGAAAGAGCGGGAAGGGGAGTTATCTCCGCGCCAAATCGTAGAGGAGTTGGATAAGTACATCATCGGGCAAGCAGGAGCCAAGCGGGCGGTGGCCATTGCTTTGCGCAACCGTTACCGGCGTCGCCTGCTGGACCAGGAACTCCAGGAGGAGATCAAACCCAAAAATATCTTGATGATCGGCCCCACCGGGGTGGGCAAGACGGAGATTGCCCGCCGGCTGGCTCGCTTGGCCAAAGCGCCTTTCATTAAGGTGGAGGCCACCAAGTTCACCGAAGTAGGCTACGTAGGGCGCGATGTAGAGTCGATTATTCGCGACCTGGTGGAAACTTCGATTCACATGGTGAAGAGCGAGCGCATGGAGGAGGTCAAGGATCAAGCGGCGCTCCTGGCGGAGGAGCGGTTGCTGGAGATCCTGGTTCCGTTACCGGCCCCTGAGCGAGCGGGCAACCCTTTGGGAGCCCTCTTCGGCATGTTGGGGCAGCGGGAAGTGACGGCGGATGAAATTTACCAGGAAAAGGTGCGCGAGGTCAGGGCGCAAAGGGAAAGGGTCAGGGAGCGGTTACAGCGCGGCGAGCTGGAGCAGGAGCTGGTAGAGATTGAAGTGGAGGACCAAACCCCTCCCATCCTGGAGGTCTTCAGCGGATCAGGAGTGGAGGAGATGGGGATCAACCTCCAGGATATGCTGGGCGGCCTTTTGCCCCGGCGCCGCAAGCGGCGCCGGGTAACCGTGGCGGAGGCCCGGCGCATCCTGGCCCAGGAAGAAGCCCAGAAACTGATCGACATGGACGAAGTAACGGCAGAGGCGGTCAGGAGGGCGGAGAACAGCGGGATTGTCTTTATCGACGAAATCGATAAGATCGCGGGCCGAGAACGGGGGCTAGGGCCCGACGTCTCCCGGGAGGGGGTGCAGCGCGACATCTTGCCCATCGTGGAAGGGTCGACTGTGATGACCAAATACGGCCCGGTGAAAACGGACCACATTCTGTTTATAGCCGCGGGCGCCTTTCACGTTTCGAAACCGTCCGATCTCATTCCGGAGCTGCAGGGCCGGTTCCCGATCCGGGTGGAGCTGGAGCAACTGGGGGAGGCCGAGTTTTGCCGCATCCTCACCGAACCGCATAATGCGCTGACTAAGCAGTACAAAGCCCTCCTGGCTACGGAAGGGATAGAGCTGGAGTTTACCGAGGACGGAATTGCCGCCATCGCCCGCGCTGCCTGCCGGGTGAACGAGCAGACCGAAAACATCGGGGCCCGCCGTCTGCACACTATTATGGAAAAGATCTTGGAAGAGGTGGCCTTTGAAGCACCGGAGTGCCCACAAAAGCGGGTGGTGATTGATTCCGCCTACGTGGAGCGGCGGCTGGAGAAGATCATTCAGGATGCGGACTTGAGCCGATATATTCTGTAGGGGATGATGTGGGAGGAGGGATTGATGGTGTCCGACCTTTTGAGCAAAACCCGTAGAATCAACCGCTTGGTGCAAAACGCCGCAGGAGGACCGGTGCGCTATGACGAAATGGCCAAAGTTTTGCGCGACGTGATCGGAGCCAACATCTACTTGGCCAGCCAGCAGGGGGAACTCTTGGGCTACGCCCTGATGAACGAGTTTCAGTGCGAGATTATCGAGAAGGAAGTGCTGAAGCAGGGCTACTTTTCTCCCCGCTACAATGAAAAGTTGCTCCAGATCACTGAAACGCTCCCCAACCTTTTGCCTGAACGGAAAGGGCGCTGCGTGATCGATGACGAGCAGGAGTGCTTCTGCAAAGAGAAGATCACTACCATCGTACCCATCAGCGGGGGAGGAGAGCGCCTGGGGACCATGGTCCTGGCCCGGTTCAAGGAGGAGTTTACCGACGACGACCTGGTCTTGGCGGAATACGGCGCCACGGTCATTGGCATGGAGATCTGGCGTGCCCGGGCGGAGAAGTGCGAGCTCGATACGCGCAAGCGGGCGGCGGTTCAGGTAGCCTTGAGCACGCTTTCTTACTCGGAGTTGGAGGCGGTGGAACACATCTTTGAAGAGCTGGGAGGAAACGAGGGCCTGCTGGTAGCCAGCAAGATTGCAGACCGGGTGGGTATCACGCGCTCGGTCATCGTCAACGCCTTGCGCAAATTTGAGAGCGCGGGAGTGATTGAATCCCGCTCCCTGGGGATGAAGGGCACCTACATTCGGGTGCTGAATGAGTATCTGCCGGAGGAACTGAGTCGGTTGACGGCTCGCAAGCCCCGTGGCTAAGGGAGCAGGAGCTGAACTGAGTGCATTCGGAAAGCGGGAGAAGCACTTCTCCCGCTTTTCCTTTTAAAAAATGTCTGGGCTCTCAGCAGGAGTTTTTTTCTAGTCGTCGAAAGGTTATGGCAGCATTAGAAGAAGGTAGGATTTTCTGGCCTTTCCTGACTCGAAGTACGCAAGGGCAAAGCTACTGAAAAGTAGTGGCGCAAAGCTACGGGCCTACGGCGGCTAGGGAGGGCCGCTAGGGTCGCCGGGTTGCCGATGGACAGGGGAGGAGAGGAAGGATTCAAGTCCAGATTGGCGCCCGGGGACTTGAATTTTTTCATGTCAGAGAGGTGAAGCGGGATGGCGTGGCTCTTCAGTGGAATAGCGGACCAGGTCTTAACTGCCACCTTGGATGCCACTACCCTGCGGCACCAGGTGATAGCCAGTAACCTGGCCAATGCCAATACGCCCCACTTCAAGCGATCAGAGGTACGCTTCGAAGAGGTTTTGCGGGAGGCCCTTCAGCCGCCACAAGTCCTTCCTCTGGCGACTACTCACCCTGCCCATATCAGCAATGCACCGCCTTCTGCCTTGACTGTGCGTCCGGAGGTGGTGCCGATTCAGGACACGCGGGCGCGCATCGACGGCAACAACGTGGATCCCGATCAGGAGATGGCCAAGCTGGCGCGCAACTCGCTCCTCTACTCCGCCGCTGTCCAGATGCTGGACCGGCGATTCAGCTCGCTCAAGTCAGCCATTACGGAAGGGAGGCGGTAAGCGATGAGGATCTTTCAAGCCTTGGAAATCAGCGCTTCTGCCTTGACGGCAGAGCGGTTGCGCCTCGATATCATTGCCAATAACATCGCCAACGTCAACACCACGCGCACGCCGGCGGGGGGTCCTTACCGCAGGCAGTTCCCGGTCTTTGCCGTGCGGGAGGGGATGGTAGATCCCCAGGCTCCTTTTCCGGCCAGGCTTTGGCCGCCTCTGACTAACGGGGTGCGGGTGGTGGGTGTCTTCGAGGATCGCTCCGCGCCACGCATGGTCTATAACCCCTCCCATCCGGATGCCAACGCAGAAGGGTACGTTGCTATGCCGAATATCGACCTCGTGACTGAAATGGTGGATATGATTTCAGCCGCGCGGGCCTATGAGGCCAATGTGACTGTCATCAACGAAGCCAAGAGCATGGCCTTGAAGGCCCTGGAGATAGGCCGTCGCTAACTCGCAAGGGGGAAGGTTGCGCTTTCTTTTTTTCGTCAATTCTGTCGGCTCATGTCGGCCAAAAGGAGAGCCCTTGGTTTGAGGGAAGGAGGCGGTGAGAGTGGAAGTCAGGCCCACAGTGGGTTGGCCTTTACAGGGGGTAGGTGGGGCGCCCGGGGCTGCTGCGCAGCGCGGGAAAGAGCAAGGCGCTTCTTTTGCGGATCTGTTAAAGTCGGCCCTGGCGGAGGTTAATAGGTTGCAACAGGAGGCGGAGGAGGCTTCTCTCCGCTTGGCCACAGGGGAAGCGGAGCTTCACCAGGTGATGATCGCGGCAGAAAAGGCGAACATTTCGCTCCAGTTGACGCTGGCTATTCGCAATAAGCTTCTGGATGCGTACCACGAGATCATGCGGATGCAGGTTTGACCACACCCTCTGAGGTGAAGTAGATGAACGAGTGGCTAAGGAGAGTGCGGGCACAGGCAGAGGAGTTTTGGAAGAGCCTCTCGCCTTCCCGGCGCACTATGCTGATTGCGGGTGTGGCTGCCCTGGTCGGCACCCTGGTCCTGATCGGGAGCCTGAGCAGCCGGCCGCACTTTGTTCCCCTCTTTACCCGGCTAGAACCGCAAGATGCCGGACTGATCGTGGCTAAACTCAAGGAGGCTGGGATTCCTTATAAACTGGAGGCAAACGGGACGGCTATTCTGGTTCCAGAGGAGCACGTCTATGAGACCAGGTTGAGCATGGCCAGCCAGGGGTTGCCCAGAGGCGGTGTCTTTGGCTTTGAGCTGTTTAACGAAACCCAACTGGGGACCACGGACTTTGAGCGCCGGCTGAAGTATAACTGGGCCCTCCAAGGGGAATTGACCCGCACCATTCGCAACCTCAGCGAGGTGGAAGACGCGCGGGTCCACATCGTTCTGCCGGAGCGCTCGCTCTTCGTCCAGGAGGAGAAGGAGCCTACCGCTTCGGTGTTGCTGAAGCTGAAGCCGTACGCTCAATTGACGGAGGAGCAGATTCGCGGCATTGCCCATCTTTTGGCGGGGAGCGTGGAAGGGCTGAAGCCGGAGAACGTGACCATCCTCGACAGCTCGGGCAACATCCTCTCCGAATTCCTGGCCGACGAAGTGAAGGACCGTCAGCCAGGCAGCTTCAGCGATCGCAAATTGGCCGCCCAGATGCAGGCCCGGCGGGATTTGGAGCGCGAGTTAAGTCGCAGCGTGCAAACCATGCTGGAGCGGGTCTTTGGACCAGGGCGAGTGGTGGCCCGGGTGAGCGCAGAGTTGAACTTTGACTATGAAGAGTCCAACTCGGAGCTCTTTACCCCGGTGACCGGGGAGAGCGGCATTCTCCGCAGCCAACAGGAGGAGACGGAGCGCTACATCGAGCAGTTCGTCGCCGCCGGCGCCGCGATCCTGACGGTCCAGGTCGAGGCGACCACGCAC
>JASBVW010000130.1 GCA_029961005.1 Bacillota bacterium | reverse complement strand
AGGCGGTAGGGGCCGATCCCCTGCTGGCCCGGGTGGGGGCTTATTACCACGACGTGGGGAAGTTGAAACGCCCCTATTTCTTCGTCGAAAACCAGATGGCCGCTGAAAACCCGCATGATAAGCTCTCTCCCACCCTGAGCACGCTGATCATCACCTCCCACGTCAAGGACGGGTTGGACCTGGCCCGGGAATACCGCCTCCCTCGGGTAGTCGCGGACATCATTCAACAGCACCACGGGGATGATCTGGTGCGCTATTTTTACTTCCGCGCCACCGAGCACGAGCGCGACCAGCCCGTTTCGGAGGAAGACTTCCGTTATGCGGGGCCAAAGCCGCAGAGTAAAGAGGCGGCCATCGTCATGCTGGCCGATTCGGTGGAGGCGGCTGTGCGCGCCGTGGAGAAGCCCACGCCCACCAAGGTGGAGGCGGTGGTGCGCCGGATCATCCGAGAAAGGCTCTCGGATGGCCAGTTAGATGAATGCGACCTCACCCTGCGCGACCTGAACCGGATCGGCGAGGCCTTTTTACGCGTCCTTTCGGGGATCTTCCACACCCGCATCGAGTACCCGGAGAAGCTGCTCAAAGAGGCGGAGCGGGGCAGGGGCGCGCCCGGAAAGGGTAAGGGGACGGTGGCTCAGCGGAAGGAAGGGTGAAGTCGATGGAAATTGTCGTCACCTCCCGGGGGAAGCGGGTGGATGGTCGGGCGGAGCTTGAGGAACTGGTCCGCCGGGTGGCGGAGGAGACCCTTTCTTTTTTGGCCGAAGAGAACCGCTTCCCCGTGCAGCCGCCCCGTTCCTGGAGGGAGTTGCCCGGCGAGGTGGGCATTATCCTGACCTCTGACGAGGAGGTCAGGGCTTTAAATCGCCGCCACCGCGGGCGGGATGCGCCGACGGATGTCCTCTCTTTTCCCCTGGCACCGGACTGGCGAAGCCCTTATCTGCTGTTGGGGGATGTGGTCATCTCCCTGGAGCGGGCTAGGGAGCAGGCCCGGGAGTACGGCCACTCCTGGGAAAGGGAGGTGGGGTATCTGGCGGTGCACGGCCTGCTTCACCTCTTTGGGTACGACCATGCAACAGAAGAAGAGCGGGCGGAGATGCGCCGCTGCGAGGAGGCGATCCTGGCCCGGCTGCGATTGGAGCGACCGGAGGGAGAGGAGGGACGGCCGTGAACCAGGCCAAAGGTGGCAGGGGGATCAGGGAAAGCTTTCGCTGCGCCTGGTCCGGCTTTCGTTATGCCCTGCGGACGCAAAGGAATCTCCGCCTGCACCTGGGTATAGCGCTGCTGGTCCTGGCGGGAGCGGCCTGGCTGCGCCTGCCGGCGCTGACGGTGGCCCTCTTGGTGCTCACCATAGCCTTGGTGGTAGCCCTGGAACTGGTGAATACCGCCCTGGAGGCCCTGGTGGATCTGGCCTCGCCCGATTACCATCCCTTGGCCAGGGTGAGCAAGGATGTGGCCGCTGCCGCCGTGCTGGTGGCGTCTCTGGCTTCGGTCTTGATCGGGATTCTGGTGGTAGCCACTTTGTTCTAGTGACCAATATTTTTAAAATTACAAAGGAGTCAAGGAAGGCGAGCGAGCGGGTATGAAGAGCAAAGTTTGGCGGCGCGTGCGCACTTATTTTCTGGCGGGGCTGGCCACCTGGGTTCCGCTGGTAGTCACGCTTTACGTGCTAAAACTTGGCTTTGTCTCAGTCGATAACCTATTAGGGGGTCTGGTGGCCCGCTACACCGCGGTGCGCATTCCAGGCCTGGGGTTGATCCTGACCGGGGCGTTGATCCTCCTGACCGGGATGGTGACCACCAACTACCTGGGCCGCCAGGTGGTTCACCTGTGGGAGTCCCTGCTGGCCAGAATTCCCCTGGTGCGGAGCATCTACCTCACCACTAAGCAGATGATTTCGGTAGTCACTTCGCCCAAGGAGAAGTCCTTTCAAAGGGTGGCACTGCTGCAGTTTCCCCGGCCGGGCTCTTATGCTCTGGTCTTCGTCACGGGCGAAGGGGGAAGGGTGTGGCGAGAGAAGTTGGGCGAGGAGATGGTTTGGGTCTTCCTTCCCACCACGCCCAACCCCACCACCGGCTTCCTCCTTTTGGTACCTCAGCGGGAGCTGATTCCGCTCGATCTGAACATAGAGGAAAGTTTTCAAATCGTGGTCTCCGGCGGCTTGGTCAAACCGGAACGCCTTTCTTAAAGGGCGCGGGGTGAAGGCAGGTGACGGATGCGGTGGGGAGCGGAGAAGCTGCCCGCCCGTTAGGGGCGCGCATGTGGGAGTACGTCTCAGCGCGGGCGGTGATAATACTCCTGGCGATCAATCTCTTCCTGCTGGCCAGGGCGGTGGAGGCGGTCCGCTTCCCGGGGGAGCTGAGCGAGGTGGAGATCGCCCGGCAGGGTGCTGCGGTGCTGGCCCGCCACTACGAATCGGTGGCCAAGAACAGCCATTTGGAGCGCAACCCGGCCGTCCGGGATGCCTTGGCCCAGTTCCGGTTCGAACTGGAGCAGGCCACCACCCCCGAAGGCGTAGCCTCGGCCATCAGCCTGTATGGTAAACAGGTGCAGGAGATCCTGGCGCGAGAACAGGAGAGCATGCTCCACGAGCGCATTAAGCAGATCGTGAGCCAGGACCCGCGCCTGGGCCAGTTTAAGGGAAATGCCACCGTGCGGGTCGCTCCCTTGGGGACGGGTCAGGTTCAGGTCGATGACCCCTCTGAGCTTTTGACGGCCCAGACCAGGGAACTTCTGGCCTCAGACCCGGCCGTGCTCCAGTTGACCCAGGTGGTGGAGATCGAGGTGCTGGACGGGAAGATCAACCTCCTCACCCCCCGCACCCTGCCGGAGCAGGTCGACGCTCTGCGGAAAGAGGCCGCCTTGCTGCGCTCCACCCTGCAAGAGTTGCGGAAAGCCGCCGGTTATGCCCCTCTCAGCGGCCCGGGCCTGGTCATCCTGGTGCGCCCTCCCTACAGCCCCAAGAAAGGGCTGGAAGGCGAGGCTACTTTGTACGGGAGCGAGATCAGGGATGTGGTCAATGAGCTTCTGGCGGCTGGAGCAGCGGGGGTGGAAGTGGGCGGGGAGCGCCTGATTGCTACCACTTCCATCAGAAATGCCGGGAGCGCGCTTTTGGTCAATAACCGGGTGGTGCAGACCAATCCCCTGGTCATCAAGGCGGTAGGGGATCCGAAGATCTTGATGAAGAGCCTGGATCTGGTCATGAACAGCCCCTACTTTGAGCCGGTGCTAGAGTTTCGCCTGGAGGAGAACCTTACGCTCCAGGCGTACCGCCCGGAGAGGTAAGGGAGGAGGCAGGAGTGAAGAGGCATCCGGTCCCCCTCTGGTTGCAGGCAGTCCTGCTTCTGGCGGTGAGCCTCAATTCGCTCTTGGTGGCCCAGTGGCTCCACCTGGTGCGCCTGCCCGGCAGCAAGGACGACCTCACCCTGGCCAAAGAAGGTGGTCTGGCGCTGGTGAGCTATTACCAGAAGCTGGCCGAGGCGCGCGGGGTGGCCGGGGAAGAGAAGGTCCAAGCGAGCTTGAAGAGGCTGGAACGAGAGATCAAGGCGGCCCGCGCCCCGGCTCAAGTGGCAGAAGCTATAGGGCGCTACGACCAAATCCTGGGGCTGATCGACGCCGCTTATTTGCAGCGGCAGGAGGGGAAGGCCGTGGCCCTGGTCAACCTGGAGCTGGAGCGGAGTAAAGTGCGCGTCTCGGGCCCCTTGGTCCTTCACCCGGATCCCATGACCGGCCGCATCGCGGTGGAAGATGAGCAGGCCCTTTTGCCTCCCCCGGTGAAGGCCCGCCTGGAGGAGGAGGCATCGGACCTGGGCCTGCAGCGCGCGCTGAGGCTAGAGGTGGTGGAAGGGCGGGCCAGAATAGCCACTCCGGCCGATCAGAAGCAAAAACTGGCCCTGCTCAGGGCAGAGCTGGAGCACTTGCGGGCCAGCCTCAACGAGATAAGGGCGGCCGCTGGTTTCGCTCCCCTCTCCGGCCCGGGGGTGATCGTGCGGGCCTACGACGCCCCCCATGGCCACTCCTGGGAACAGATCGTGCACGATCAGAACGTGCGCGATTTGGTGAATCAGCTCCTGGGGGCGGGGGCCCAGGGGGTGGAGGTGGGGGGCCAGCGCATCGTGGCTACTTCCTCCATTCGCTGCTTGGGGCCGGTGGTGGTGGTAAACCAGAAACCGGTGGAGCCTAATCCCATCGTGATCAAGGCGGTGGGGTCGCCTCAACGCCTGGCCCGCAGCCTGGATTTTATGCGGCGGGTCTTTGCCGCCACCGGCAAGCGCCTGGAGGTGGAGCTCTCCTCTCAGGTGGTCTTGGCTGGGTACCATTGAGGGGAGGGGTCGAGTAGCTCGTGGAGAAGGCAAGAGAGATGAGCCCAGCACAGATGGAGCACCTGGTGGCCAAAGCCTTGGAGGCGCGCCGCCTGGCTTACGCGCCCTGTTCCGGCTTTGCCGTGGGGGCGGCGGTGCTGGCGGCCAGCGGCCGCATCTACACGGGGTGCAACGTGGAGAACGCCTCCAGCGGGGCTACGGTCTGCGCGGAACGCGTGGCCATCCTCAAGGCCATCTCGGAAGGCGAACGGGAGCTGGTGGCCCTGGCAGTGGCGGCAGAGACGGAAGGAGTTTGCCCGCCCTGCGGGATCTGCCGCCAGACGATGATCGAGTTTGGGCCGCAGATGCTGGTCATTATGGCTGACCTGGCCGGCCGGCGGGAGGTCCGAACGGCGGAGCAGCTCCTTCCCCTTCCCTTTACCCGCACCCGCATGCGCGCGGAGGGTTCCCATGCGGATTGACGAGTTCACCTTTGAACTGCCCGAGGAGCTGATTGCCCAAGAGCCCGTGGAGCCGCGGGATGCTGCGCGGCTCCTGGTTTTGCATCGGGAGAGCGGACGCCTGGAGCACCGTATCTTTCGGGACCTGCCGGCCTACCTGCGCCCGGGCGATGTCCTGGTGCTCAACGACACGAAGGTCATTCCTGCTCGCCTGCGCGGCCGCAAGGAAGGAACGGGGGGGCAGGTGGAGGTGCTGTTGGTGCACCGCCGCTCCGAGTACGAATGGGAGGCCCTGGTGCGCCCGGGGCGGTTGGCTATGCGGCGCGAATTCTCATGGACCACCTCTCGCTTTTTACGGTC
>JASBVW010000129.1 GCA_029961005.1 Bacillota bacterium | reverse complement strand
GCAGGAGCTGGTTGTACTTGGCCACCCGGTCGGTGCGGGAGGGGGCGCCGGTCTTGATCTGCCCGGCGTTCACCGCCACCGCCAGGTCGGCGATGGTCACGTCCTCCGTCTCCCCGGACCGGTGGGAGATGATGGCGGTGTAGCCGGCCCGCCGGGCCATCTCCACCGCCTCCAGGGTCTCGGTGAGGGTCCCGATCTGATTCACCTTGATCAGGATAGAGTTGGCCACCCCATCCCGGATCCCCCGGGCCAGCCGCCGGGTGTTGGTGACGAAGAGGTCGTCCCCCACCAGCTGCACCTTCCCCCCCAGGCGGGCGGTGAGCTCCCGCCAGCCCGCCCACTCCTCCTCCGCCAGGGGGTCCTCCAGGGAGACGATGGGGTAGTTGCGGCACAGTTCCTCGTAGTAGTCGATGAGCTCCTCGGTATCCAAGGTGCGCCCCTCGCCGGCGAAGACGTACTTCCCGTTCCGGAAGAACTCGGTGGCGGCGGCATCGATGGCCAGGGCCACGTCCTCCCCCGGCCGGTACCCGGCCCGCCGAATGGCCTCCAGGAGCACC
The DNA here is from genome assembly GCA_029961005.1 of Bacillota bacterium. Lineage (GTDB taxonomy): Bacteria > Bacillota > UBA5301 > JASBVW01 > JASBVW01 > JASBVW01. The sequence continues at coordinate 4,568 of JASBVW010000129.1, read as the reverse complement.
TCCAGCGCCTCTTCGTTGGAGCCCAAGTTGGGGGCGAAGCCCCCCTCGTCCCCCACAGCCGTGGAGAGCTTGCGCTCCTGCAGGACCGACTTGAGGCTGTGAAAGACCTCCGCCCCCATGCGCAGCCCCTCGGCAAAGCTGGCGGCCCCCACGGGCATGATCATGAACTCCTGGATGTCCACGTTGTTGTCGGCGTGCTTGCCGCCGTTGAGGATGTTCATCATGGGCACGGGCAGCTCCCGGGCGTTGACCCCGCCCAGGTAGCGGTAAAGGGGAAGCCCCAGCGATTCGGCGGCCGCCTTGGCCACCGCCAGGGACACCCCCAGGATGGCGTTGGCCCCCAGCCGGCTCTTTTCCGGTGTCCCGTCCAGCTCGATCAAAAGGCGATCGATGGCCGCCTGCTCTCCGGCGTCCATCCCCACCACTTCGGGGCGGATTTCGTCGTTGACGTTGGCCACCGCCTTCAGGACACCCTTGCCGTGAAACCGCTTCGGATCCTTGTCCCTTAGCTCCAGGGCCTCAAAGGCCCCCGTGGAGGCCCCGGAGGGAACGGCCGCCCTCCCCACCGCTCCGTTCTCCAAGGTCACCTCCACCTCCACCGTAGGATTGCCCCGCGAATCCAGGATTTCCCGGGCAAAGACGTCAATGATCTCCATCTTTCTCTCCCTCCGTTCAGCGCCTGTTCACCAGCAGTCAGTGCCTTCTTCTCGTCCGGTTCTCTCCCTAATCCCGGTTTTGGACCGCCGGACACACCCCACCCCCTCAGCCGGGCGGCCGGCCGGGCGCGGCCCGGCCAACCGAAACACCGCCCGGTCGCCCGGGCCTCAGCGCTCGAGCAGGCTGCGGCCGGTCATCTCCGCCGGCTGGGGCAGGCCCATGAGCTCCAAAAGCGTAGGCGCCACGTCCGCCAGGATGCCGGGGCGCACCCGCGCCCCCTCCTCCGCCCCCAGGACCAAAACCGGCACCGGATTGAGGGTGTGGGCGGTGTGGGGCTCCCCCGTCTCGTAGTCCACCATCTGCTCGGCGTTGCCGTGGTCGCCGGTAATGATCACCTTCCACCCGCGGCGCACCAGGGCGTCCACCGCCCGCCCCAGGCAGTCGTCCACCGCCTCCACGGCCCGGATGGCCGCGGCCAGCACCCCCGTGTGCCCCACCATGTCCAAATTGGCATAGTTGAGCACTAAAAAGTCGTACGCCCCCGCCTCGACGGCCTCCACCACTGCCTCTGTGACCGGATAGGCGCTCATTTCCGGCTGCAGGTCATAGGTGGCCACCTTGGGGGAGGGGATGAGCCGGCGCTCCTCCCCCGGAAAGGGCTCCTCCCGCCCTCCGCTGAAGAAGAAGGTGACGTGGGCGTACTTCTCCGTCTCCGCGATGCGGAGCTGGCGCAGGCCGAGCCGGCTGACCACCTCGCCCATGGTCTGGGCCAGGTCCTGGGGCGGGAAGGCCACCGGCGCCCGCAAGGTCTCGTCGTAACGAGTCATGCAGACGAAGTACAACCCGGGCAGCTTCTCCACCGGAAAGGCGGTAAAGTCCTCGTCCACAAAGGCCCGGGTGAGCTGGCGGGCCCGGTCGTAGCGAAAGTTAAAGAAGATGACGGAATCCCCGGGCTGGATCCTCCCCACCGGCCGCCCCCGCCCGTCCACCACCACCGTGGGCACCACAAACTCGTCGGTCTCCCCCCGGGCATAGGCCGTCTCCACCGCCTCCAGGGGATTCGCCGCCCGCTCCCCTTCCCCCCGCACCAGGGCGTCATAGGCCCGCTTCGTCCGCTCCCACCGCTTGTCCCGGTCCATGGCATAGTAGCGGCCGCTTACGGTGGCAACCTGCCCCACTCCCAGGCGCCGCATCCGCTCCAGGAGCTCCTCCATGTACTGGCGGGCGCTGGCAGGGGGGGTATCCCGCCCATCCAGGAAGGCGTGCACAAAGACCTTCTTTAACCCCAAGTCCGCCGCCATCTCCAGGAGGGCGTACAAGTGCTCGCTGTGGCTGTGCACCCCGCCCGGGGAGAGGAGGCCCAGGAGGTGCAGGGCCGTCCCCCGGTCGCGGGCGCTCTCCATGGCCGCACGCAAGGTGGGATTTTGAAAGAACTCCCGCGCGCGGATGGAGCGCGTAATGCGGACCAGGTCCTGGTAGACGATGCGCCCCGCTCCCAGGTTGAGGTGGCCGATGTTGGAGTCCCCCATCTGCCCCGCCATGACCCCCACCGCCTCCCCCGAGGCCTCCAGCCGGCTGTGGGGGTAAGTGGCAAAGAGCCGGTCCAGGTTGGGGGTGCGGGCCAGAGCTACGGCGTTTCCATCGCGGCGCGGGTTGATCCCCCACCCGTCCAGAACGATGAGAGCTGCAGGCTGCACCCGGCTCACGGCACAAAGGCCTCCGCAATGGCGATGAACTTGCCCGGCTCCAGGCTGGCCCCGCCCACCAGGGCCCCGTCGATCTCCGGCTGGCGAGCAAATTCGGCGGCGTTCTCCGGCTTGACGCTGCCCCCGTACTGAAGGCGGACGGCTGAGGCCGCCCCTTCTCCGTAAAGTCCCGCCAGGGTGCGGCGGATCAGGCCGCAGATCTGGTTGGCGTCCTCCCCCGTGGCGTTGCGCCCGGTCCCGATGGCCCAGACGGGTTCGTAAGCCACCACGCACCGCGCCACCTCGTCGGCCGCCAGGCCGTGGAAGGCCGCCTTCACCTGGCGGACCACCACTTCTTCCGTCCGCCCGGCCTCCCGCTCCTCCAAGGTCTCGCCCACGCAGACGATGGGCAAAAGGGCGTGCCCCAGAGCCGCTGCCACCTTGCGGTGGACGTGCTCGTCGGTCTCGCCAAAGAGGCGCCGGCGCTCCGAGTGCCCGATGACCACGTAGCTACAGCCGGCCGCCCCCAGCATGCGGGGCGAGATCTCACCGGTATAAGCTCCCTCCTCCTCCCAAAAAAGGTTCTGGGCTCCCAGGGCCACCTCAGACCCCTCCAAAGCCCGGGCCACCGCCTCCAGAGCCGTAAAAGGCGGCAGGAGGACCAACTCCACCCCCCGGGCCCGGGACCGCTGCGGAAGGAACTCCCGGCAAAAGGCCTCCGCCTCCCGGGCGGTCTTGTACATCTTCCAGTTGGCCGCCACAATCGGTGTGCGCATCTTTTTCCTCCCCTGAGCTCAATCTTCAGCTCTCTCTGCTCCAAAGCGCTCCTCTCCTGCACCTGGACTGCAGGAGAGGAGCCTGTCCCGGCCCTTTATGCCAGCGAGGGCTCCCTGTCCGCCAGGGCCTCCACCGCCGGCAGCTCCTTGCCCTCCAGGAGCTTCAAGGAGGCGCCGCCGCCGGTAGAGACGTGGGTCATGCGGTCCAGTACCCCCAGGGCCTCCACCGCCGCCGCCGTGTCGCCCCCGCCCACGATGGTCCGGGCGCGGGAATTGGCCAGGGCCAGAGCTACGCGGCGCGTCCCCTCAGCAAAGGGCTTCAGCTCAAAGACCCCTGGCGGGCCGTTCCAGATGACAGTCCTGGCCCGAGCGATCTCCTCCTCAAAGAGGCGGCAGGTGCGGGGACCGATGTCCAGTCCCATGAGGTCGGGCGGGATCTCTTCCACCGGCACCACTCGGGGCACTGCATCTTCCGCCGGCCGCTCCGCCACCACCACGTCTACAGGCAGGACTAACTTTACCCCCCTCTGCTGAGCTTCAGCCAGCATTCGGCGGGCAAAGTCCAGGTGTTCCCGGTCCAGGATGGACCGGCCAATCTCCAGCCCCCGCGCCCGCAAAAAGGTGAAGGCCATACCGCCCCCGATGAGGAGGGCGTCCACCTTGCCCAGGAGGTTTTCGATGACGCCGATCTTGTCGGAGACCTTCTTCCCTCCCAGAATGGCCACCAAGGGGCGCGCCGGCGCCTCCAGGGCCCGGCTCATCTCCTCCAGCTCCTTTTCCAAGAGAAAGCCGGCCGCGGAGGGCAGATAGCGGGCCACCCCGGCCGTGGAGGCGTGGGCCCGGTGAGCCGTGCCAAAAGCGTCGTTGACGTAGACGTCGGCCAGGGACGCCAGGGCGCGGGCGAACTCCGGGTCGTTCTCCTCCTCTTCCGGGTGGAAGCGGACGTTCTCCAGGAGGATGACCTCCCCCGGCTTCATCTGCTGCACCGCCCGCTCCACCTCCGGCCCCACGCAGTCGTCCAATTTCCTGACCGGCTGCTCCAAAAGCTCCGCCAGCCGCTCCGCCACCCGATCCAAACGGTACTCCGGCACCGGCTTCCCCTCCGGGCGGCCGAAGTGGGAGACCAGGATGACCTTCCCCCCCGTCCGCAGGATGTACTGGATGGTAGGCAGGGCGGCCCGGATACGGGCATCATCGGTGATGCGCCCCTCCTCGTCCACCGGGACGTTGAAGTCCACCCGGACCAGGACGCGCTTCCCCGCCAGGTCCAGGTCGCGTACGGTTTTCTTGCGCACCAGCCCCACCCCCGTCACAGGCCCCGGGAGGCCAGGTAGACCGCCAGGTCGATGCAGCGGTTGGAGTAGCCCCACTCGTTATCGTACCAGGCCACCACCTTGACCAGGGTGCCGTCGACCACCATGGTAGAGAGGGCGTCGACGATGGAAGACCG
>JASBVW010000128.1 GCA_029961005.1 Bacillota bacterium | reverse complement strand
CGAGGCTGGTGGTGGTCAACCGTACCTACGAGCGAGCCTGCCAGCTGGCCCAGGAGTTCGGCGGCCAAGCCGTACCGTGGGAGAATTTGCGGGAGGCCTTGGTGCAGGCCGATATCGTCATCAGCTCCACCGGAGCCCCTCAGGTGGTCCTGGAGTACGAGCTGGTGCGGGAGGTCATGTGGGCCCGGCGCAACCGGCCCCTCTTTCTCATTGACATTGCGGTTCCGCGGGACATCGACCCGCGGGCCCACGAATTGGACGGCGTCTATTTGTACAACATCGACGACCTCCAGGCGGTGGTGGAGGCCAATCTGCGCAAGAGGGAGCAGGAAGTGGTGCGGGCGGAGCAGATCATCGCGGAGGAGGTCCGGGCCTTCTCCGAGTGGTGGGCGGCCCGGGAGGTGGTGCCGCTCATCCGGGCCTTGAAGGAGCGGGGCCGGGAGATTCAACAGCAGGAGCTGGAGAAGCTGTTCAAGAAGATGCCGCACCTGAGCGAGCGGGAGAAAAACCTCATCGCCACCATGTCCCACGTCATCGTCAACAAGCTCCTGCACCACCCGGTGGTCTTCCTCAAAGAGATAGCCTGCGAGGAGGACAACGCCCGCTATCTAACCATGGCCCGCAACCTCTTCAACCTGGAGCTGATACCGGAGGAGGGCCAGGAGGGCGGTCAGGCGGCGGAAGAGGTGTCAGAGGGAGCGGCGGGAAAGGCCGGGGAGACGGAGCGCACCCAGTCGAGGAGGAGCCTCTATGTTAAGGGTGGCTGATTACGCCCACCATCTGACTATAGTTTTGGCCTGGCTGGCCTTTCTCCTCAACGCCCTGCGCCTGAAGTCAAAGGGCCGGTCGCTGGCGCGGTACGCCTTTCTGGCCACTTTGGCTACCTGGGTGGCCCTGACGGCCTTTGTCCTCCTTCGGGGCTGGTCGCAGCGGTCTGTGCCCTTTCTTTCCCTCTTTGAGTCGCTCAGCACCCTGAGCTGGGTGGTCTTGAGCGTGTACCTTGTCGTGGAGTGGAAGGTGCGCTGGTCCATCCTCTCTTTGGTGGTGCTGGGAGGAGTGGGGGGCATTTTAATTTACGCCTCTACCCTGCCGCGGGACCTTTTGCCCCTGTTGCCCGTCCTGCAGAGCCGCTGGCTGATGGTGCACGTCCTCTTGAATTTTCTGGCTTACGGCTCTTTCACCTTGGCTTTTGTCATTTCGGTGTTGTACCTCTGGCAGGAGCGGCAGCTGAAGCGTAAGCGGGTCAACTTTTGGTACTACTGGCTCCCTTCACTGGAGAAGCTGGAGGCCATGAGTGATCTTCTGATCCGGTGGGCCTTTCCGCTCTTGACACTGGGCATCCTTACCGGCTCCATCTACGCCGAGAATGCGTGGGGGAGCTACTGGGACTGGAACGTCAAAGAGACCTGGTCGCTGATCACCTGGCTCATCTACGCCGGCTACCTGCACGCCCGCCACATCCAGGGCTGGCACGGCCGGAGGGCCATTCTGCTTTCTGTCCTGGGCTTCTTGGCCATCCTCTTTAATTATCTGGGGATCAGCCTGCTCTTGCCCAGTCCGCATTCTTTTATCCGCATCCTGTAGTTTTGGGGAGGTTGAGGAGTGAACAGGCAGGCTCAGGAAGGCGAGAGCACGGAGGCGGTTTATTTTCCTGCCCTGCTGGACCTGCGGGGCAAGCGGTGCCTGGTGGTGGGGGGCGGCAGGGTGGCCGCCCGGAAGGTGGCCTCTCTTCTCTTGTGCCGGGCGGCGGTCACGGTGCTCAGCCCGGATGTGGTGGCAGAGCTGGCGGAGGAGGTCCAAAGAGGGCGCGTGGAACACTGGGCGCGCCCCTACCGCGCGGGGGATGCGGCCGGGTTTCACCTGGTGATAGGTGCCACCGACGATCCGGCCGTCAACGCGGCCGTGGCGGAGGATGCGCGCCGCCAAGGGATACTGGTCAATATTGTAGACTGCGCAGCGGAGTCCAACTTTCTCGTGCCCGCCACCCTGCGCCGGGGTGCGCTGGTGATTGCCGTCTCCACCGGCGGAGCCAGCCCGGCCCTGGCCCGGCGCATCCGGGAACAGCTGGAGGGCACCTTCGGCCCGGAGTACTCCTCGTTCTTGTACCTGCTGGGAGCTCTGCGCCCCTGGATCTTGAAGTTGGTCCCGGAAGCGCGCCAGCGGGAGGAGCTCTTCCACCGGTTGGCCGCCCTCCCTCTCCCCGACCTCTGGCGGGCCGGCGACCGGCGGGGGGTGCGCGCCCTGCTGGAAGAGGTCCTGGGTCGGGAGGTAGCGGAGGCCGTGAACTTGGACGCCCTGCTGGAGGGGGCCGAGGGCGCCGCTGCGCAGCCGGGGGAGGGGCAGTGAGGGAGCAAGATGCCAGGATCTGAGGTTAGAGTGAAGAAAGTGGCGGTCGGCACCCGGGGGAGCCAGCTGGCGCTCTGGCAAACCCGGTGGGTGGTGGCCAGGCTCCAGGAGCACTACCCGGACGTAACCTTTGAGCTGGTCAAGATCAAGACCAGCGGCGACAAGATTTTGAACTCGCCGCTCTCTGCCATCGGAGACCGGGGTCTGTTCGTTAAAGAAATTGAGCAGGCCTTGCAAGCGGGCGAGGTGGACCTGGCCGTGCACAGCATGAAGGACGTTCCCACGGCCCTGGCCCCTGGGCTCGCCCTCGGGGCCGTGCTCGAGCGGGCGGATCCCCGGGATGTCCTGGTCTCCCGGCGCTACCGGAGCCTGGCGGAGCTGCCGGAGGGTGCGGCCGTGGGCACCAGCAGCTTGCGCCGGGTGGCGCAACTCAGCCGGCACCGGCCGGACCTGCGCTTCGTTCCCCTGCGGGGCAACCTGGACACCCGGTTGCGCAAGCTGGAGACCCAGGAGTTGGCGGCCATCGTGCTGGCAGCGGCGGGCCTGGAGCGGCTGGGCTGGCGGGAAGCCATCGCCGAGTACCTACCGCCGGAGATTTGCCTGCCGGCGGTGGGGCAGGGGGCCATCGGCGTGGAGATCCGGGCGGGGGACGAGCTCATGGCCCGCCTGGTGGGTTGTGTGGATCACCCACCTACGCGGGCGGCGGTGACGGCGGAGCGCGCCTTTTTAGCCCGCCTGGAGGGCGGCTGCCAGATCCCCATCGGGGCCCTGGCGCAGGTGGAGGGGGAAACCCTGCGCTTGGCCGGGGTGATCGCCTCGTTGGACGGCAGCCGTCTGGTGCGGGGGGAGGCCTCCGGTTCCCCCGCGGAGGCGGCAGCGGTGGGGCAGCGCCTGGGCGACCACCTCCGCCGGCAGGGCGGGGAGGAGATCCTGGCGCAATTTAGAGCGAAGGAGCGGAGCGATGCAGAGTGAGCAAGGGGTGCGCCCGGCGGGCGGGCGCGGGAAGGTGTTTCTGGTCGGGGCCGGGCCGGGGGATCCGGGGCTCTTGACCCTGCGGGGCCGCCAGTGCTTGGAGCGGGCCGACGTGGTGGTCTACGACCGCCTGGCCAACGAGCGGCTCCTCTCTTACGCCCGCAGCGACGCGGAGTTGATCTACGTGGGCAAGGCGGCCAACCGGCATGCCCTGCCCCAGGAGGAGATCAACCTCCTCCTGGTCCAGAAGGCCTCCGAGGACAAGGTAGTGGTCCGCTTAAAAGGGGGAGACCCCTACATCTTCGGACGGGGCGGGGAGGAGGCGGAGGTGCTGCGCCGCCACGGCATCCCTTTTGAGGAGGTGCCGGGGGTCACGTCGGCGGTGGCAGCGCCGGCCTACGCCGGCATCCCCCTCACCCACCGGGGCTATGCCTCCTCTCTGGCCATCGTGACCGGCCACGAGGACCCGACGAAGGGGGAGTCCAGCCTGCGCTGGGAGAAGCTGGCCACGGCCACCGACACCCTGGTCTTTTTGATGGGGATGGAGAACCTGGAGCAGATCGCGGAAAAGCTTTTAGCCTACGGGCGCCCGGCGTCCGCTCCGGTGGCCCTGGTGCGCTGGGGAACCACGGCCGACCAAGAGGTGCTGGTAGGGGAGCTGGGCACCATCGCCCGCCGGGCGGCGGAGCAGAACTTCACCTCTCCAGCCATCATCGTGGTAGGCGAGGTGGTGCGGCTGCGCTCCCTCTTGAACTGGTTTGAAGAGAAGCCCCTCTTCGGTCGGCGGATCCTGGTCACGCGCTCCCGGGCCCAGGCCAGTGCCTTGAGCGATCTCCTGGCGGAGCTGGGGGCGGAGCCGGTGGAGTTTCCCGCCATCGAAATCGCGCCGCCGGAGAGCTACGCCCCTCTGGATGAGGCCATCGAGCGGCTCTCTTCTTACCACTGGGTTATCTTCACCAGCAGCAACGGCGTGGACGCCTTTTTGCAGCGCCTCCTGGAGAAGGGTCGGGATGCCCGAGCCTTGGGCGGGCGGAAATTAGCCGCCATCGGGCCCGGCACGGCGGCGGCCCTCCGCCGCTGGGGCCTGCAGGCGGATTACGCCCCGGCCGAGGAGTTCCGGGCGGAGGGGATCCTGGCGGGGTTCCCCGCCGCGGAGGTGGCGGGGCGGAGGTTTCTTCTCCCCCGGGCGGCGGAGGCCCGGGACGTGCTGCCGCGGCGCCTGGCAGAGCAAGGAGCCCGGGTGGACGAGGTGACGGCTTACCGCACGGTCCCGGCCCGGTCCGGACACCAGCGGGAGGCGGTGCGGCAGCTCCTGGAGGAAGGGAAGATTGCGGCCGTCACCTTCACCAGCTCCTCCACGGTGCGCAACTTCCTCCAACTTTTGGGGGAAGGCGGCGGGGGAGGAGAGTGGCGCCGCCTCTTGGCGGGAGTGGTGGTGGCCTGCATCGGGCCCATTACGGCGGAGACGGCGCGCCAGGCCGGTTTAACCGTCCACGTGGAAGCGGAAGAGTATACCATCCCGGGTCTGGTCCGAGCCCTGGTGCGTTATTTTGAGCAATCCAAAGTAAAGGTGGAATGAAAAGATGATCGGGTGTACTAAACTCCTGTGCGGCACGGCCACCGTGGCCGAGGCCCTCAACTACGGGCGGGACACGCGCAACCTTCCCCCGCATCTTCTCCAGTTCTCTTCCGATGAGCGCCCGCTGGTGGTCTGGAACATGACCAACCGCTGCAACCTCAGGTGTCGGCACTGCTACATCGACGCAGAGGACCGGGACTACCGAGGCGAGCTCACTACGGAGGAGGCG
>JASBVW010000127.1 GCA_029961005.1 Bacillota bacterium | reverse complement strand
AGCGTTCGCGCCCTTTCACGGCGCCCCTTGGGCAAGGGCTTCGTCTGACCGCCGCCCTCTGACGGTGGTGCGCTACCCGGACGGAATCGCCGGCGAGTCCTTTTACCAAAAGAACCTACCCGAGCACGCCCCGCCCTGGATCCGCACCTGGACCGTCCTCTCCCTGGAAAGCGGGCGCCCCATCCGCTATCCCCTGTGTGAAGACCTCCCCACCCTGGTCTGGCTGGCCAACCAAGCCGCCGTAGAGCTGCACCCCTGGCATTCCCGCATCGACCGGCCGCACTACCCGGACTGGGCGGTGGTGGACCTGGACCCGGCGGAGGGGGCCACCTACCGGGACGTCATCCGGGTGGCCCTGGCGGTCAAAGACCTCCTAAACCAACTGGGGCTGCGGGGATACCCCAAGACCTCCGGCGCCACGGGGCTGCACGTCTACATCCCCTTGCAGCGCCTGTACACCTACCGACAGGTCTCCCGCTTCGTCGGCCACCTGGGGCAGGTGGTGGCCGCCGCCCTCCCCGAGATCGCCACCACCGAACGGATGGTGCGCCGCCGCACGGGCAAGGTTTACCTGGACCACCTGCAAAACCTGCCCGGCAAGACCATCGTCGCCCCGTACGCCGTGCGCCCCCGGCCGGGGGCTCCCGTTTCCACCCCTCTGACCTGGGACGAGGTGCCCTCGCTCGACCCTGCCTCCCTGACCATCAAAACCGTTCCCCAGCGCCTGGCCCGGGTGGGCGACCTCTTCCGCCCCCTCTTGGAGGGTGGGCAGGAACTGACCCGCGCCTTTGACCTCTGGCCGGATCTCCAGGAGGGTTTTGCGAGCATAGCCCCTCCTCCCGCCGCTCAAACTCTTACTGAGCGAGGTGAGCCCGATGAGCCGACGTCGCAGTAAAATCGCCTCCGAGGAGCTGAAGCTTTCCGCCGCCTCTGCCCTCGGGATTGGCGACCAGGTGCGCCGGGAAGGCTGGCGCGGCGTGACCACCGAACAGGTGGGGCTGGTGGTGCGCGAGATGGTGCGGCGGGGAGAAGCCGCCCTTCTCAAAAAGGCCAAAAACCCTCTGGAATAGGCGCCAGATAGTGTTAGTATGCCTCCTTTGAGAGGTGCAACACTAAAACTGACCCTCGTTAAAGGAGGTGAAGAAGAATGGCACAAGGTCAGAAGCGGAATCAGCCCCTTCTGCTCCAGGCAAGCCAGGCTCTCAACCAGTTCAAGTACGAGGTGGCCAATGAACTGGGGATTGACCAGTCCAAGATCGTCGGCGACTACTGGGGCAACCTGACCTCCCGCGATTGCGGTGCGGTCGGCGGAAACATGGTGCGCCGGATGATCGCGGCTGCTGAGCAGGCTCTGATCGAGCAGGCCACTGCGGGCGTAAAGGCCGGCTTCGCCCAGGGGTTGGCCCAAGGGCTGCCTCAGGCAGGGCAGGCGGGGTTCGGCCAGACGATTACCTCGCAGTAAGGCCTCGGCTGTACTTACCTAACTCAGGTCAAAGCGACGCCGTGACATAAAGCAGGACCCGGGGGATGCCCGGGTCCTGCGGCTTAATCGGCATAGCCCTCTCCTCTTCTGGCCACACTAAGGAGCAAAGGAGAGATGGAAGAATGAAAGCAACTGGTATCGTCCGCCGCATCGACGACCTGGGGCGGGTGGTCATCCCTAAAGAGATCCGCCGGACGCTGCGCATCAAAGAAAACGATCCCCTGGAGATCTTTACCGACCGCGAAGGGGAGATCATCTTTAAAAAATACTCGCCCATGGGCGACCTGGGGGACTTCGCCCAGGAGTACGTAGACGCCCTCCACGAATCCACTTCGCACATCGCCCTCATCGCCGACGAAGACGAAATCATAGCCATAAACGGCGCTCCGCGCAAGCTCTTCCTCAATAAACGCCTTTCCCCGGCCACCGTCAAGCTGTTGGAAGAGAAAGTATCCTACGTGGGGACGTCAGCTCGGAATGACATTCCCGTCGAAGGCTATGAAACCTCCTCCCAGGTGGTGACCCCCATCCTCAAGGGAGGGGCGCTGGTGGGAGCGGTCATCCTGTTGAGCAAAGAAACGGTCTTGGGTCAGTTGGAGCGCACCCTTTGCGAGACGGCAGCCAATTTCCTGGCCAAACAATTGAAGTGAGTGCGAACGCGGGAAAGGAGGTGAGGTGATGGGTCGGCGCCAGCGGCGTACAGTCTTGCCGGCCGCCGAACCAGTTCTCGACCAACTCAAGTATGAAGTAGCCGAAGACCTCGGCCTGCTCCAAGAGATCGAAGCCAAAGGCTGGGGGGACCTGACCACCCGCGACGCAGGACGGGTGGGCGGCGAGATGGTCCGCCGGATGATCGCAGCGGCGGAAGAATCCCTGGCCCGGGAGCGCCCTCAGCGCTCCCCGTAGCTGAACGGGGCAAAAAGGCGAGGTCTGAGCTAAGCAGGCGGCTCCCCGGGAGCCGCCCCCTTTTTTCAGAGGGTGGTCCTCCCCTCTGCGGTGCGCACCACCCGCAGAATCCGCTCCTCCTCACCGGTCAGGGCGTTGATGTAAACGATGTACTCCTCCCCGTCCATCACTCCGCGGAACTCATAGGTCAGCACCTCGTCCACCCGGTTCTCCCGCGGGATGAGGGCCAACTGCCCCGGCCCCAAAAGCTGCAGGTCCGGGTTGACCCGCCCCCGGGCATCCTCCAGGGAGATGCGAGGCTCTGGCAGCCGGCGGGTGTGGTGGGCCGTCAGGTAAGGGGAGGCGTCGTACCCCAGGATCTCGCCGTTGTCCAGGGCCACTGTGACCTTAATCTGGTCCGGGTAGAGGATGACCTCCCCCTGGGTGGCGGCAAAGGGGATGACCGCCTGGTTTTCGCCCCGGGTGGCGTAGGTGGGGAGCAGGTTGCGCAGGCCCCGGCTCTCCAGGAAGTCCTTGGCCCGGCGCGCCGCCTCCTCCGTGCTGAGGCGCGAACTCTTGACCAGGCGGTTGTTGAGCATCCACACCACGTGGCCCCCCTTGACGCTCACCGCCAAGTCGATCCTGGGCCCCCGACCCCGCGGCGTCAGGGTCAGATTATAGGCGTCCAGGGGGCCCTGGGTGCGGCCGGCCTGGCGGATGACGTAATCCTTGTACTGCTCGGGCACAAAGCGCCTGGCTACGACCTCCGCCTGTTCCGCCGTAACCGGGGGACCGGTCAGGCCCAAAGGGCGGCGGTTCTCCACCTGGTCCGAGAAGGGGCCGTCGTAGATGAGGGTCGGCAACCCCGCCATCTGCTCGTCCACCCGGGCCAGGGTATCGGCCAGCGGAGAGCGCAGGTCCCGCCCCATCCGGCGGCTCATGCCCCGCTGGATCTCCGGCCACCACAGGCGCCCGTCTCCGGCAGCGGCGGCCACCTGGTGCAATTCCGAACTCAGCCGGGCCGCCTGATCCCTCAGCACCTCCAAGCGCCGGCGGTCTTCCTCGCCCACCGGGCGCCCGGCGGCGCTCTCCCGGGCCAGCGAGAAGCTGTAATCGCCCACCTGGGTGAGGAACTTGGCGGTGCGCATTAAGGTAGGAGTGGCCAGGGGCAACTTGCTCAACTCACTCTGGGCAGCGTAGGCAGCCCGCCAGACGTCCCCCAGGGAGGCCACGCTCATGCGGGGCGAGCCGGCCACCAATCCCTTGCCTAAGGTTACCTCCAGCGTCTCCACGTGGTCGATCAGGTCAAAGAAGGCCTGCTGATAACGGGTGGCCAGGTAGGACTCCAGCCTCCGCCGGGCCTGGTACTGAGTATAGCCCCACACCCCCAATCCCAGGGCCAGGATGAGGGCCAATGTCGTGGGAAGAAGCCATCGCTGCTCGCGCAAGGTCCGCTCTCCTCCTTAAATGGCAAAGACGTGCTTACCCACGCGCACCACGATGCGCCGGGTCCAGATCCACCCGCTCACCGGCTTGGCCGGGTTCCAGAAGAAGAGGGCGCCGAAGGTGGGGTCCCACCCGTTCAGGGCCGCCCGCGCCGCCTGGTACTCCGAGGAGTTGGGGGTGCGCCGCCAAATGAGCCCGTTGGAGACGGATTCAAAGGCCCCCGGCTGGAAGATCACCCCCGCCAGGGTATTGGGGAAGCGCGGGCTGCGCACCCGGTTGAGGATCACCGCCCCCACGGCCACCATGCCCGTGTAGGGCTCACCCCTGGCCTCGGCGGCGATCAGCCGCGCCAGGAGGTCCACGTCGTTGCCCCGAGAGATGCCGCGGGAAACCACCCGGTAGCGCCGCACGTAGCGCGGCTGCCCCGTCCACAGCCCCAGGGCTGCCCAGGTCCGCGGCCCCACCACCCCGTCCACGCGCAGACCGTTCCGCCACTGGAACGTCCGCACCGCCCGGGCGGTGCCGCCGCCGAAGATTCCGTCGATGCGGCCCCGGTAGTAGCCCCACTGCTGCAGCCGCCACTGCAGGACGCGCACCTGGTAGCCCCGGCTCCCCCAGTAGAGGGTGGGCCGCGCCGCTAAGGCGGGGGCGGAGGTCAGCGGGCTCCACTCCGCTAAAAGCAAAAACGCCAGGAGTAGCGCTGTCACCAGCCGTCGCAGTGCTGAGCGAATGGGCGTGTACCCGTACACTCTCTTTCCCTCCCGGAAGAGCGCAGGTTTCCTTCTCCACCGCTAGATTTTCAAGGTCTGCCGGCCGCTATGCGCCGCCCCGGGCGGCAGAAAAAATCCCCGGCTTTTCAGCCGGGGAAGAGCTGTTCACTGATCAGAGCACGCCTTAGAAGGTGCGGATGAAGCTGAACGTAACGCGGTCGTCCACGTAGTACGCCCGGGTGGGCAGGTTGGGGTTGTCGAAGGCGAAGCCCCGCTCCTCCCAGCCCTCGTGCTCCAGGGAAAGCCGGAGACGCGTGGAGCCCCGGAAGAAGTCTATCCCCGTGCCCCACACCAGGCTCGTCTTGTCGGTGGGCTCCTGCTCCAGGCGCAGCTTGACCGAGCCCCGCAGCTGCAGGGAGCGCCAGAAGACGTAGCCCGCCTCCCCCTGCAGCTCCTGGTAGGAGCTGGTTACTTGGCCGGCGTTGGTGGCCCGGTAGGCGCTGGCGCGCCCTGAGAAGTTGAGCCCCTCCAGCACCGAGCGCCGGGCCTCCACCCCGCCGTAGAAGCTCTGGTTGTTCTCCCCCACCTTATACACCGTCCAC
>JASBVW010000126.1 GCA_029961005.1 Bacillota bacterium | reverse complement strand
GGAAAAAAGGTAGTTGTGGTCAATATACCTAAGGGGAATCAGCGCCCTTATCGAACGAACAATGGGCAGTTTTATATTCGTACCACCTCAGGTTGTCGACAGGCATCGCGGGAAGAACTGGTGCGTCTTTTTCAAGCCACGGAAAGTCTCTATTACGATGAAACTCCCCTTTTGCGTCTCGGATGGTCAGATCTGGACTTAGATGCGGTAAAGCACTACCTGGAACAAACCGGCCAGTCTGAATTAGTAGAGGACGTAGAGGACTTGGAGCGCTTGCTCCGAAACTGGCGGTTATATGATGGACAACACCCTACGGTGGCTGGCCTTGTCCTTTTTGGTCGGGATCCGCAGAGACATTTGCCTTTTGCGCAGATCAATGCAGCGCGATTTCCAGGCACCGATAGTTCCGAGGATCCTATGGATAGGAAGGACTTAAAAGGCCGCCTCCTGGATGTGATCGACCAGGCCAAGCGATTTTTGGATCTTCATCTTTATACACCGCATAAAATTAGGGGTTTTGAACCCGAGCCGCAGCCCGAATTGCCGCCTGAGGCATTGCGCGAAGCTATTGTCAACGCAGTAGCTCACCGAGATTATACTATCCATGGCCCGATCCGGCTCTTTGTCTTTACAGACCGGATCGAGGTGCATACGCCCGGCAAGCCTCCTAATACCGTTGATGAGGAGGCAATGCGGGCGGGGGTTCACGTGGTGCGAAATCCTCATATTTACGCCCGTCTTTCTGATGCCGGTTTGGTGACACGGGCCGGTACAGGCGTCCGCCGGATTATCCGCCTGGTTAAAAAAGCCACCGGCCGGGATGTAGAAATCAAAATACGCGACTTTGAGGTGCTCCTGACTATCCCTCGGAAACGGTTAGGTGAAAAATAGTTGAGCTCGGAGCAAAGATGTGGTATGATAAGGCGTGTGGCCCGCAGGGGCCGCGCACATGATGGCGGTGGGCCTGTAGCTCAGCTGGGAGAGCGCTGCACTCGCATTGCAGAGGTCGGGGGTTCGAGTCCCCTCTGGTCCACCAGAAAAGTTTCCGCCGGGGCCGACAGGCGCCGGTTGAGGTTATAATAAAGGCTGAAAAGCGAAGGAGCAGGGAGGCGGTCTTTTTCATGCAGGTAGCCAAAAGGGAAGGGCGAAGGCACATCGTCACGGTGGTGCCGGGGCGCCTCCGGGAGAGCCTGGAGCGCGGGGGTTGCGGCGAATGCCAAAATTCCTGCCAGTCGGCGTGCAAGACCTCTTGCACGGTGGGCAACCAGGCCTGCCTGAGCCAGAACCGGTGAGCGGTTCAGAGTCCTCCAGGCCGGTGAGGGTGCGGCCGGGGGCTCTTTTTTTATTTCTCTAGGCTGTACCGGCTGGACGAAATCCCAGCGGAGAGCGGCTAGGAAGGGGCTCTAGCATGGCGGTCAAGGGGAGCAGGTCCGGCCCGGCGCGGGCTCGGCTGGATTTAGAGCAGAGGGAGGAACCGGTTCGGAGGACGGTGGAGGGCGGGGAGGGGCAGGTGCACCTCTTCCAGTTGGACGGGTACCGCTTCGCCCTGGACGTCAACAGCGGTGCCCTCCACCTGGTGGATGAGGTGGCCTGGGACCTTCTGCCCGACTATCCCCGGCTCAGGCCTCAGGAGATTCTGCAGCGCTGGAGAGGGCGCCACCCGCGGCCGGCTGTGGAGGAGACGCTGCGAGAGCTGGCCGCCCTGGAGGCGGCGGGCCAGCTCTTCAGCCCCCCACCGCTCGGGGGGAGCGAGGAAGGGGCGGAAGAAGTCCCATCTGGGGCGGAGGCGCCTCCTTTGAAGGCTCTCTGCCTTCACCTGGCCCACGACTGCAACCTGCGCTGCCGGTACTGCTTCGCCGGTCAGGGGAGCTTCGGCGGGGAGCGCCGGCTGATGCCGCGGGAGGTGGCGGAGGCGGCGGTAGACTTTTTGCTGACGGCCAGCGGCAACCGCCGGCGCCTGGCCATCGACTTCTTCGGGGGGGAGCCCCTGCTCAACTGGCCGGTGCTCCGGGCCACGGTGGAGTACGGGCGCCGGCGGGCGGCCGCCTTAGGCAAAGAGCTGGCCTTCACCGTGACCACCAACGCCCTCCTCCTGGACGAGGAGAAGACCTCCTACCTCCTGGAGCAGGACATCTCGGTAGTGCTCAGCCTGGACGGGCGCCCGGAGGTGCACGACGGGCAGCGCCTCTTGCCCAGCGGGCGGGGGAGCTATGAGCGGGTCCTCCCCCGCATCCTGGCTTTCTGGGAGGCCAGCCGGCGCCACCGGCAGGGCCACCCCGAAGCTCAGGCCTACTGTTACGTGCGCGGCACCTTCACCCGGCAAAACCTGGACTTCGCTTCCGACGCCCTCTTCTTGGTGGAGCAGGGGATCGACCGGCTCTCGCTGGAGCCGGTGGTCCTGGCGGAAGGGGAGCTGGCCCTGCGGGAGGAGGACGTGCCGCGCCTGGAGGAGGAGTACCGGCGGCTGGCCCTGGCCTTGCTGGAGCGCGCCCGGGCCGGCCGGCCCTTCACCTTCTACCACTTCAACCTGGCGCTCTACGACGCTCCCTGCCTGCCGCGCCGCCTCAGCGGCTGCGGGGCAGGGGTAGATTACCTGGCAGTGGCTCCCGACGGGTCCCTTTACCCCTGCCACCAGTTCGTGGGGCGGCCGGGCTTCCGGTTGGGCGCGCTGCCTGCTGCAGGCGTGCCGGACCGCCGCTTCCAAAAGGCCACTCTTCTTGCCAAGCCGGCCTGCCGCCGCTGCTGGGCCCGCTTCCACTGCGGCGGAGGCTGCCACGCGAACGCCCACCTCTTCCACGGGGACCTGCACCGCCCCTGGGAGGTGGGCTGCGCCCTGCAGCGCCAGCGTCTGGAGTGCGCCCTGGCCGTGCAGGCCATCCTGGCCCTGGAGGAGGTGCGGTGAGATGCGCGCCCAAGCGGCCTGTTTGCCCTGTTACCTCACCCAGGCCCTCTCCGCCGCCCGGGCGGCCGGGGCCGACCCCCAGCAGCAGCTGGCGGCGGTCCGGGCGGCTGCCCGCCTTTTGCCCCACCTCCCTAGCACCGTCACCCCCGCCGAGAACTCCTGGCGGGTCCTCATGGAGGTCAACCGGGTCCTGGGGAACGACGACCCCTTTCGCGCCAAGAAGGAAGAGTCCAACCGGCAGATGCTGGCCCTCTACCCGCGCTTGGAGAAGCTGGTGGCCGCTGCGGGGGACCACTTGCGCATGGCCCTGCTTCTCTCGGTGGCGGGCAACGTCATCGACCTGGGGATCCTGCCGAACTACGACGTGGAGAGTGCCATTAAGCAGGCGGTGGAGAAGGGCTTTGCCATCGACCACGACCAGGCATTGCGAAAGGAGCTGGAAAAGGCGCGGCGAATCCTCTTTCTGGGTGACAACGCCGGAGAGATCGTCTTCGACAAGCTGCTGGCCCGCGAGTTGGGGCGCTATGGCCGGGTTACCTTTGCGGTGAAGGGCGGCCCCATCCTCAACGACGCCACCCGGGCCGACGCGGAGGCGGTGGGGCTGGCCGAGGTGGCGGAGGTCATCGACAACGGCAATAACCAGGTGGGCACCGTCCTCTCGGCTTGCTCCCTGGACTTTAAAACTGCTTTCCGCGACGCGGACCTCATCCTCAGCAAAGGGCAGGCCAACTTCGAGACGCTGGAAGAGGAGCGGGATTACCCTCTCTTTTTCCTGCTGCGGGCTAAGTGCCAGTGTGTGGCGGAGTACTTGGGCGTGCCGGAGGGGAGTGCCGTGCTCGTGCAAGGCGGCTCCCGCCCGGCAAAACCGGTGGCCGGCGCCGGAGCGTAGGCCCGGTGCAGTGCCGGGGTGCAGTCGGCGAAGGGGTGTAGCCATGGCCATCCTGGAGGGCGTGGTGGAGCGGATCACCTTCCACAGCCCCGACGATCTTTACACCGTGCTGCGGGTGGACAGCGACCAGTGCGAGGAGCTGGCCACGGTGGTGGGATGCTTCCCCGCCCCCCGGCCGGGGGAGGAGCTGCGTTTTTACGGGGAGTGGGTGCACCACCCCACCTATGGTCGGCAATTCCGGGCGGAGGCGGTGGAGCACCTTCCGCCCAGGACGGAAGAGGGCCTGGAGCGCTATTTGGGCTCCGGCCTCATCAAAGGGGTCGGTCCCGCCACTGCCCGCAGCCTGGTGCAGCACTTTGGCTCTTCCGTCTTGGAGGTAATCGAGCGGGAGCCGGAGCGGTTGCTAGAGGTACCGGGCATCGGGAAGGAAAAGGCCAGGCGCATTGCGGAGGCCGTGGCGGCCCAGGGTCGGATGCGGGAGGCCATGGTCTTTCTCCAGAGCCACGGTCTGGGGCCGCGCCAAGCCCTGCGCATCTACCGCGCTTACGGGGCGGAGACGGTGCAGCGGGTCCGGGAGGACCCCTACGCCCTGGCGGAAGAGGTCTTTGGCATCGGTTTTCAGACGGCGGACCGCATCGCGCGCTCCCTGGGCGTGGCGGAGACGGCCCCGGGGCGGCTGCGCGCGGGCCTGCTCTACCTTCTGCGGCGGGCGGCCGAAGACGGCCACGTCTTTCTCCCGGCGGGGCAGCTGCTGACCGAGGCCGCCCGGTCCCTGCAGGTCCCCTATGAGGCGGTAGAAGAGGCCCTGGCCGGCCTAGAGGAGGAGCGCCTGGTGGTGCGCCGCCGCTCCCGGACCGGGCCGCCCGAAGAGGAGCCGGTGTACCTGGCTGCCCTCTACGCGGCGGAGCAGGGGGTGGCGCGGCGGCTTCTGGCCTTAGTCCGGGCCCAGCTACCGCCCCTGCCCGTTAATCTGGAGGCGGTGTTGCGCCGCTTTGCCGCCGAGACCGGCCTGTCCCTTTCGGAGCGGCAGCGGGAAGCGGTGGCTTGCGCTGCCCGGAGCGGCGTCTTTATCCTCACCGGCGGTCCCGGCACCGGCAAGACCACCGTTCTGCGGGCCATTATCTACGCCCTGGAAGCGGCCGGGCTCAAGGTGGCCCTGGCCTCGCCCACCGGCCGGGCGGCCAAGCGCATGGCGGAGGCAGCAGGCCGGGAGGCCAGCACTGTGCACCGCCTTTTGGAGTACACCCCGCTGGAAGGGGGAGGCGGCGCCTTCCAACGGGATGAGGACAATCCTCTCGAGGCGCAGGCTGTCATCGTAGATGAGGCTTCAATGCTGGACCTCCCGCTCACCTACCACCTCCTGCGGGCCCTGCGCC
>JASBVW010000125.1 GCA_029961005.1 Bacillota bacterium | reverse complement strand
CGGAGAGGCTGGAGGCAGGGAAAGAATTGACCTTCCGGCGGATGTACGTGGACCTGGGGGCCGCCAGTCAAAAAGAGGCCCAGAGCCTGGTGCGGGTGGGGGAGATGGCTGCCCTGAGCCAGCGGGTGGAACTGGCGGGAGGGCGGCTGGTGGGCAAGGCCCTGGACGACCGGGCAGGGTGCGCCGTCCTGGTGCGGGTCCTCCAGGAACTGCGGCACTGCCCCCACGACCTGTACTGCGTCTTCACGGTGCAGGAAGAAGTGGGGCGGCGCGGGGCCTGGACCGCTGCCTACCAGGTAGAGCCCGACCTGGCGGTGGTGGTGGATGTCACCCCTGCCGGCGACACGCCGGAGCCGGAGCAGAGAGGGGTGGCCTTGGGGAAGGGGCCGGCGGTGAAGGTCATGGACCGCAGCGTCATCTCCCATCCCCAGGTGCGGCGACTTCTGGCCGAGACGGCGGAGCGGCACGGGATCCCTTTCCAATGGGAGGTGCTGGAGCGCGGCGGCACGGACGCGGGGTCCATTCACGTCAGCCGCTCGGGCGTGCCCACCGGCGCCCTTTCCCTCCCGGCCCGCTACCTCCACACCCCCAACGAGATGGTGGACCTGGAGGACCTGCGCTGCGCCGCCCTGCTCCTGGTGCGCTTTCTGGAAGAACCCCTGGAGGAGCGCTTCCTGCGATGAAGGACGTCCAAAACAGCCGGGACCACCGGGGCATCGAGATCCAGCGGGTGGGAGTGAAGGAGGTGCACCTCCCCCTGCGCATCGTGCAGCGGGACGGCGGGGTGCAGTCCGTCCTGGGCAACGTCACCCTCAGCGCCAGCCTGCCCCGGGACTTCCGCGGCACCCACATGAGCCGCTTTTTGGAGGTCCTGACCCGCTGGTCCCAGGAGGGGCTCTCCTCGGGCCGCATGAAGGCCGTGCTGGCTGAGGTGTGCGACCGCCTGGCCGCCCGCCGGGCTGAGATGGTCATCCGCTTTAAGTACTTCCTCCCCCGCACGGCCCCGGTCAGCCGGCAGGTCAGTTTTTTAGACTACGACTGCGAGTTTGCCGCTGCTCTGGAAGGGGGTCAATTCACCTTCACCCTGGGGGTGGAGGTGCCGGTGACCACCCTCTGCCCCTGCAGCCGGGAGATCTCCGCCGTGGGGGCCCACAACCAGCGGGCGGTGGTGCGGGTGCGCTTGCGCTCCCGCAGCGGGGAGTACCCGTGGATCGAGGACGTGGTGGAGCTGGTGGAGCCCCGGGGGAGCAGCGAGATTTATCCGCTCTTAAAGCGCGAAGACGAGAAGTTCGTCACCGAGAAGGCCTACCGCAACCCCAAGTTTGTGGAGGACGTGGTGCGGGACGTGGTTTTGGCCCTGCGCCAGGATCCGCGCCTGACCTGGTTTGAGGTGGAGGCGGAGAGCTACGAGTCCATCCACAACCACAGCGCCTTTGCCTATTTTAAAGAAGGGGACGGCTGCTGAGGGGAGAGGAGGAGGCGCAGCAGGGCGCGCAGGGCGGCCAGGGGGAGGTGGCGGTAGCGCGCCCGCCCCTGGACGGTGGCAAAGCAGAGGGCCAAAAGCTCCGGCGAAGCGGCCAGGAGCCGGTGGGCCCCGCGCGGGTACCGGTAAAAGAGGTCGGCCAGCCGGAGGGCCAGCTCCAGGTCGCGCCGCACCTCCTTTTTAATGCGCCGGGCGTAGCAGCGGAAGGAGAGGTCCGCCCGCGCGGCCCCGCCCAGCGCGGCGGCGATCTCCTGGGCGGCGATGCGCCCGCTCAAGACGGCCTGGCGAATCCCCTCGCCGCTAAAGGGGTCTGCCAGCCCGGCGGCGTCGCCCACCAGGAGGGCGCGGTAGGCGGCGGGCGGGACGGCCATCCCCACGTGCGGGATGGGGTGCCCGCGCAGAGGCAGGGGTTCGGTCCAGGGCACTCCGGCGGCCCGCAGGAAGGCGCGCAGGTGCCCCGGTAGCCCGGGGCAGGGCGGCCGGAAGCTCCCCATCCCCACCGAGAGGTGCTCCCGCTTGGGGAAGATCCAGCCGTACCCGTGGGGGAGCGAGCCGTAGTCCACCCGCACCCGGTGGCGAAACCGCTCCAGCACCTCCGGCGGTACCGGCAGCTCCGCCTCCAGCGCTGCCGCCGGCGGGCGCCGCCCCACGAGGCCCAGGGAGCGGGCCACCACCCCTGTGGCCCCGTCTGCGCCCACCACCACGGCCGCCCGCTCCGGGCCGGCGGCGGTCTGCACGGTGACCCCTCCGGAATCTACTTCTGTGGAGTAGGCGGGGCAGCCCGGGCGCAGGATTGCCCCGGCCCGGGACGCCTCCTCGGCCAGGAGGAGGTCCAGGCGGCTGCGGTCCACCAGGTCGGCGATGGGCTCCTCCAGCTCCAGGTGGAGCGGTTCCCGGCCGCAGAGGGTGATCTCCACCCGGCGGAAGGAGTCCTCCACGGCAGAGGCCAGTTGCTGGGGCGCCAGCTCCAGGTAGGGGCGGGCGGCGGCCGCCAGGGCCCCGGCGCAGGGCTTGTAGCGGGGAAGTTCCGCCCGCTCCAGGAGCAGCACCCGGTACCCCGCCCGGGCCAGGTGCCGGGCGGCGGTGGAGCCGGCAGGCCCCGCGCCTACCACGATCACATCCCAGGCCATTCGGATTCCCCCTTTTGAGGGCTTCTGTCTCCGCCTGCCGCCGTGCGCGGGCAGCGCACCCCTGCCGCGCCTTTCGCCCTTAGCCCCGGCTTACTTCGCCCGCCGCCCTGGCATCTCCTTCCTCGCCCGGGTGTGGCCCTGCAGCCTCCAGCTCGGCCGCCACCCCGCGCCTTTTTGCGCGCGCGGGCGCTGAAAGGCCGAAGAGAATGCCTTGCGGCATTCTCTTCGGCCATGGGCTTGTGGGGGAGGAAAATTGTCTTTTTTGTCTGCGCGGTACTATTTTGCCCGGCTCCGGGCGGCGTATGCATCCCCTTAAGAGGGATTTTTTGGTTACACTGGATAAATAAAATTGCCCTCAAAGAAGATGGCATCGAGCTTTACTGGTTTTTGTAGAAAATTGCGACTTTTCCTCAAGGTGGAGGAATTTTGCAGAGCGCCTGGAAAATGTCATGGTGAAAAAGGCGTAGCAGAGGGATGAGAAGCTGTGCGGTGCGGGGTAGGGGCAAAGTGGAACCGGAGAGCGGCAGGGCTGTTTCTCATTTCGCTTTTCGTCCTTTCAGGAGCGGTGGCGAAGGCCGCCTCTTCCTCCGGCGGGAGCGGCAAAGGTGCGGAGCTGGTCTGGCCTCTCCCTCCGGAACCACCCCGCATCAAGTACCTGTGGACCCGGACCTCGGGCGACGACTACCTCTCCTCCTTTAGCCTGTGGCTGAAAAAGCTGATCTTCGGCCCGGAGACCACCTACCGGCTCAAGCAGCCCTACGGGGTGGCAGCCGACGGGCGGGGGCGCATCTACGTGGCGGACAACGGCCTGGGGGTCGTGGTGGTCTTCGACGAGGCCAAGCGCAAGGTCTCCTTTATCGGCGACTCCGGCACGGGGAAGCTGTGGGTGCCCATCGACGTCAAGCTGGCCGCCGACGGGCGCGTCTTCGTTTCAGACGCCGCCCAAAAGCGGATCTTCGTCTACAGCCCGGAGGGGCGGTTGGTGGCGGCCTACGGGAAGGCCGGCGAGCTGGAGAACCCGGCGGGCATCGCCCTGGACGAAGAGCGAGGGCGGCTGTACGTGGTGGATACCAAAAAGCACCAGGTGCTGGTCTACGGCCTGGCCGATGGCAGCGTCACCTCCACCCTCGGGCGCCGGGGTACGGGGGAGGGGGAGTTCAACTTTCCCACCAACGCCTGGGTGGACGGCCGGGGCCAGCTCTACATAGCGGACACCATGAACTTCCGCATCCAGATCTTCACCCCGGAGGGGCGGTTTGTGCGCAGCATCGGGCGGTTGGGAGACGGCCCCGGCCAGTTTGCCCGCCTCAAAGGGATCGCCGTGGACAGCGAGGGGCACATCTACGCCGCCGATGCCGCCTTCAACAACTTTCAGATCTTCGACCAGGAGGGGCAGCTCCTCCTGTGGGTGGGCGGCCCCGGGGCGGGGCCGGGGGAGTTTCGCTCCCCGGCGGGGCTCTTCATCGACGGCCAGGACCGCATCTACGTGGCGGACCGGCTCAACGGCCGCATTCAGGCCTTCCAGTACCTGGCCGCGCCCGGCCAGGCGGCGGGGCAAAAGTGAGCGGCCGGGGCGGCGACCGGAGAGGCAAGAAGGAGGCGCCCCCCGGGACGGCCGGCGTTTTGGGCCCCAGTGCGGGGCGCAGAGGGGCGCGGCTTATGAGCCGGCCGGGGAATGCCGATAATTTCAGTGAGAAAAGAATGCGGACCCAGTGAGGTTCCGAAAGGGAAAGAGCATCTGATTAAAGCGAAAAAGTGTAGTTTCGGGAGGGGGGACAGCAAGAAGAACAGCCAGACGGCTCTCCCGATGGGAATTATGCCCAACCCTGCGGGGAAAGGAGGTGAAAAGATATGAAGCGTCCACTCTTCATGGCACTCTTGGCCCTGGCCCTGGTGGCCCTGGTGGGGGCGGGGGCGCTGGCAGCCACCATCGTGAACTCCAAGCACGACCTGTCCTCCACCAGCACCAACGGCGGCATCAAGTCCACCAACGAGACCCAGATCTGCATCTTCTGCCATACCCCGCACCAGCCATCTGGCGCCACGACTAAGCCGCTCTGGAACCACACCACGACGACTTCGACCTTTACTATGTACTCCAACACCACCATCCAGGGAGCAGTTGATCCTCAACCCAGCGGCGGCTCTGAGCTCTGTCTGAGCTGCCACGACGGATCAGTGGCCATCAACAGCATCCTTAACGCTTCTACTGTGGGTACGCCGACCCTGACGGATCCGCGCCCAACTAGCCATCTGACTGCTGATAATAAGTTGATAAACTCCAGCGCTCTCTTGGACAACAACCTCAGCAACGACCACCCGGTGAGCATCACCTACGACAGCACAAACGATAAAGGATTGCGGGCGCCCACGGGCAATAACGTGGTGAACGGGTCCATCACCCTGCCGCTCTTCAGCAATAAGGTGCAGTGCGGCTCCTGCCACAACGTGCACGATCCGAGCAACACGCCGTTCCTGCGGGCCAGCAACGACGGCAGTGCCCTCTGCCTGACCTGTCACCTGAAGTAAGGAAGTGCAGTGACCAGTCACCCTGG
>JASBVW010000124.1 GCA_029961005.1 Bacillota bacterium | reverse complement strand
AAGAGCCGGCGGGGAGAGAAGGTGGACCGGAGCGACCGCTCCAGGTCGCCCAGCTCGGCTGAGCGGGAGCGCAGCCGCAAGACCTGCCCCTGAGGGGTGGTCACCGGTATCCGGCAGGGCAGGCGGCGGCACAGGGCCAAGAGCGGGGTGGAAGAGTGCCGGACCACCAGGCGGAGGTTGCGCAGGGAGAAGATGTATTTGAGCAGGATGAGCTGCTTGAACAAAGCGGCCTGCAGGCCGGTAAAGCGGTAAGAACCAATCGTGGCCAGGGCCTCTTCCCGGCCGATGGAGATGGCGATGCCGCGGATCTTGGGTTCATAAGGGATCAAGGGCCGGCCGTGCCACTCCGCCCACAGGTTCAGGGCGGCCACGTCCCCCTGCTGCAGGGCGTACTGGGCGGAAGTGGGGAGGGGCTTGCCCGTCTCCGGGTCGGTGATGAGGGCGTTGTCGCCCACCGCGTAGATCCTTTCGTGCCCCCGCACCCGCAGGTGCGAATCTACCTGCAAGCGCTGGCGCGGGCCCAAGGGCAGGTGGAGGCGTTCCAGGGTCGCAGTACCCCGCACGCCTCCCGTCCAGATCAGAGTCTGCGTGGCGATCCGCTCTCCCTGGCCGAAGACCACTTCTTCTGGTGTGCGCTGCCGCACGGGGGAGTCCAGGTGGACTTCGACTCCCTTGCGCCGCAGGAGCTCCTCGCCGAGGGGCGCCAGCACCGGATCGAAGCCGCGCAGGATCTGGGGAGCGGCCTCGAGCAAGACCAGTCGGAGCTCCTGGCGCGGCAGGCGGTAGAAGTCGGCCAGGCGGGGCAGCCACTCAGCCAGCTCACCTGCCATCTGGGTCCCGGCGAAGCCTCCACCCCCAACGACGAAGGTCAACCACGGGGCCCGTTCCCGGGGCGCGGTCAGCCCGGCCGCCTTCTGGAAGCAGGTGTGGACGTGGGCGTTGATGGCCACGGCATCGTCCAGCGATTTGAGGGTAAAAGAGTGCTGCTCCAGCCCGGGGATTTCGAAGAAATCGGTCTCACTCCCCAGGGCCACCACCAGGTAGTCGTAGGGGAGGCGCCGCTCCGGCAAGATGACCTCGCCTGCGTAGGGATCAAGCCCCACCACAGGAGCGGTGATTACCTCCGCGGCCGGCCCTACAATTTCGCGGATAGGGAGTGTGATCTCCTCAAAAGAGACCCGCTCGGTGGCTGCTTCGTGCAGGAGCTGAGAGAGCAGGTGGTAATCCCTCTGGTCCACCACGGTCAGGTGGTAGGGGAGTTGGTTGCCTGCCAGTTGCTTTAGTTTAAGGATAAACCGTATTCCGCCGTATCCGGCGCCCAGTACCACCAAGCGCGGCATGCTCATTGCTTTGGCCAGCTCCTTTCTTGGGTCTCGGAGGGGGCGGGGTCGGGCGGAGCGGGGTGGGGGGCCGTGGGCTTCTGCCCCC
Source organism: Bacillota bacterium (assembly GCA_029961005.1). GTDB lineage: Bacteria > Bacillota > UBA5301 > JASBVW01 > JASBVW01 > JASBVW01. Next base: position 3,777 of record JASBVW010000124.1, on the reverse strand, counting down.
GGATCATGGCCTCTTCCGCCCGGGCGATCAGCCTCTTGACCATCTCCCCGCCCAGGCGCCCGCCCATCCGGCCGCCGATGCGGCCGCATTCTTCAGTAGTCATGTGCCGCCAGCCCACCCGGTTTAGTTTAGCCTTTAACCCCAATTCAGCGGCTACCTCATACTTGTACCGGGTCATGGCCGCCTTCCATTCCTCGGGGGTAAGCTTGCCTTTTTTAGGCACGGTACACCCTCCTCTATATATCGGCAGACGCTGTTCGGACTCAACCTTATTGTGGGGTGGCCGGCTGCTAATTTATGTAAGCCGGCTGAGGGTCAGAGAAGGTTGGATCTTGGAGGATAACCAGGAAAAGCGTCGAAGAGGTCAAAAGAGCCGGTGCGAAGGGGGCAAGTGCGGTGCAGCAATCGTCTTTCTCTCGCGGATATGCTCTGGCCCTGTTGCTGCTCTTGCTCTTCTGGCTTGCCCCTCTGGTGGCCGCGGCCGTGCCCCAGGTGTTATTGAATGGAGAGCTCCTGCCGCTGACCCCTGCTCCCCTGGAGAGTGCGGGCTCCGTTCAGCTTCCCCTCCGGGCCTTGGCTCTAGCCTTGGGTGGGGAACAGGCTGCCGCCTGGGAGGGAGAGGTGCTGGACCTCAAGGTGAACGGCCAGGAGATCCGCTTGCGGGAAGGGGCCACAGAGGTAGAAGTGAACGGGAGCCGGCGCCGACTTTCCGCTGCCGTCCTGCGGGCGGGAGAGGACCTTTACCTTCCCGCCTCTTTGGTGGCCGAACTTTTAGGTTACAGGTCTGTCTGGGATGAGGAGAAACATATTCTCTCTTTAGAAGCACCTTTGGCCAGGGTGGAGGCCCTCAGCTACGCTGAGCGGGACGGAAGGCCGGGCTTCAGCATAGTGGCCACCCGGCCGTTGCGCTACGAGGTGCGCTCTCTGGCCAATCCTCCCCGCCTGGTGGTGGATCTGTACGACGCCCGGCTGGCCGCCGGCGACCCGCCTGTGCCGGGGAATTCCGCCATTCGAGGTCTGCGCGCCCGGCAGTTTGCGCCTACGGTGGTGCGGGTGGTGGCCGACCTGGTACAACCGGTCAGCTTTGCGGCGGAGAGAGATCCGGCCCGCCCCCAGCAGTTGAACCTGCGGGCTTACCGGGTGGTGACGAGGGCCAGTTTTAGCCGGACCGAGGGTCAGGGGCGCCTGACCATCCAGGGGAGTGCTCCCCTGGTCTATGAGGTCAAGGTCCTGGAATCTCCTCCCCGCCTGGTGGTAGACCTGCCCCAGGCGGTCTTGCAGGCGGCCGAGACCGAGCAAGCGGTAGACGACCCGGCGGTGGCCAAGGTCCGCTTGAGCCAGTTCCAGCCGGACCTGGTGCGCGTGGTGCTGGACTTGAAGACCCCCCTGTCTTACCGGCCCGTCTTGACGGAAGACTCCCGGCAGGTGGCCCTGGAGCTGCTCGATCAGGTGGTGGGCCTGCAGGTGGAAGAGGTGCCGGGCAAGACCCGGGTCATCATCGAGACCACGGGGGCCACTGCTTTTTCCGCCCTCCACCTCACCCAGCCGGAACGCCTGGCCATTGACATCCTGGGAGCGGCGGTCAGCCCCCAGCTCCAGCCGGTAGCCGGCCAGGGGGAGGGCCCCGTCCGGCAGGTGCGGGCGGCTCAGTTCAACTCTGAGACGGCCCGGGTGGTGGTGGACCTGACCCACTCGGTGGGCTACCAGGTGGTAAAGGAAGAAGGGTCCCACCGAATTGTGGTGGAGATCAATCGCTCGGCGGTTTTGGGGAAGAGGATCGTCGTGGACCCGGGCCACGGCGGGGCCGACCCCGGGGCTTTTGGGCGGTCCGGTCTGCGGGAGAAGGACGTCAACCTGGACCTGGGCCGGCGGCTGGCGGAGGTGCTGCAAAACCGCGGCGCAGAGGTCTTTCTCACGCGCAGCGACGACACCTTCGTCCCGCTCTACGACCGGGCGGCCCTGGCCAATGCCCAGCAGGGCCAGATCTTTGTCAGTCTGCACGCCAATTCCTTCCGGCACCAGTACGCCAACGGTTCAGAGATGTACTACTACCCGGGCAACGAGAAGGCCAAGCGGCTGGCGGAGCTGATCAGCGACGAACTGACGGGACTGGGGCTGGCCAACCGCGCCATCAAGGCCAACAAGGAGTTTGTGGTGGTGCGGGAGCCCAAGATGCCGGCGGTTTTGGTGGAGGTGGCCTTCCTCTCCAATCCTGACGAGGAGAAACTCCTGGCCGACGCCGGTTTCCGGCAGCAGGCGGCGGAGGCCATTGCGCGCGGGATAGAGCGCTACTTCCAGGAGGAGGGGCGGGCGGCTGCGGCGCAGTAATATTCACCGGGGGTGAAAGGGATGGCCGACCGGCGGAGGGTTCCATGGTGGATGATCGCCTTTGTGCTCCTGGCAGCGGTGGCGGTGGGGGTGGCGGTCTGGCGCCAGGTTCGGCCCCCGATCCAACATCCGCGAGGGGAGATCAAGCTGTACTTTGCCACCCGGGACGGTCTCTACCTGGTCCCGGAGTCCAGGCCGTTGCCGGCGGCGGCGGGCTTGACCTCGGCGGAAGAGCGCGCCTTCTTCATCGTGCGGGGCCTTTTGGCCGGTCCCACCCAGGAGCGGTTGGTGCCCACCCTTCCCCCGGGGACGGAGCTTTTGGGCTTAAGAATTGAGGGGGACGTGCTGACGCTGGACTTTAACCGCGCCCTCCAGGAGAATCACGGAGGAGGGAGTACAGGGGAGTTGGCCACCGTCTACTCCCTGGTCAACTCGCTGGTGGAGGGGGTGCCGGGGGTGGCCCGGGTGCGCTTTTTGATCGAGGGGGAGCCGATAGAAACTTTGGTGGGGCACCTGGACCTCTCCCATCCTTTAGCGCCGGACTGGAGCCTGGTCAAGCCGTCCCCGTAGAGGGTTCCTTTCAGCGAAGCGAGTAGCGGACGTATGGCTTGGCAGGTGGGGTCATAAACTACTTGCGAAGCCATTTCCTTGGTTAAGAAGGGAAAAGGAGCAATCATCTTCCATGTCAACTTCATCTGACGAGACGACGCGCTCTTTGCGCCCTGCGCCGGCCGAAACGGGCGGGCTTTCCGCCCGGGCCCCGCTGGGCATCTACGATTCGGGCCTGGGAGGGCTGACGGTCCTGCGCGAGGTGCAGAGGCAGCTGCCGCAGGAGGCCGTCGTTTATTTTGCGGACACCGCCCATGTCCCGTACGGGCATCGCAGCGCCGAAGAGATCCTGGAATTTAACCGGCAGATCCTGCGCTTTTTGGCCGGGCAGGGGGTGAAGCTGGCCATTGCTGCTTGCAACACCTCCTCCGCGCTGGCCTTGCCCGTCGTGCGGCGGGAATTTGACCTGCCGGTGGTCGGCATGATCGAAGGCGGGGCGGAGCTGGCGGCGGAGGTGACGCGCAACGGTCGCATAGGACTCCTGGCGACGGAGAGCACGGTGCGGAGCGGAGCCTATGTCGAGGCTTTTCGGGCCCTGGACCCCGCCCTCCGGGTCTACCAGCAGGCTTGCCCCCGCCTGGTGCCCCTGATCGAGGCGGGGCAGCTGGCCGGAGGTGAGTTGCGGCAGGCGCTGGCGGAGTACCTGGCCCCGCTCCAGGCGGCGGGCGTGGATACGGTGGTCTTGGGCTGTACCCATTACCCCCTGGTGGCGGGCGAGATCAGGGGGCTTTTAGGGGAAAAGGTGGCTCTGGTGGACCCGGCGGTGCGAGTGGTGCAAAAGGTGCGCCGCCTTTTGGCGGAACGGGGCCTGCTCGCCGCCAGCCCGGGAGGGAGGCACCT
>JASBVW010000123.1 GCA_029961005.1 Bacillota bacterium | reverse complement strand
CCCAACGGGCCATGAACGCCCCCCTCCGGCCATTCCCAGCCGCCCACCGCTGGCCGCCCTTAGGCGGCAGTGCGGGCGGGCCAGCCTCCCCGCCTGAGTTTCCCACCTCCTGAAATTCTATACACCGGGGAACGAAAATAGTCCAGTCCTTAAGGTCGAAAACGCACTTTGACGAAGCGGCGCTTCCCTACCTGGAGGATGAGCCCGTCTTCTATGCGCACCTCGGCGCTCGGGTCGAGCAGGGGCGCTCCGTCTAGCTTAACCCCTCCTTGCTCAATAAGGCGCCGCGCTTCTCCATGGGAAGGGGCCAAGCCCACCCGGGCCAAAAGGCGCACGGCCCACATCGTCCCCTGCTGGCTCACCTCTTCCGGCCGGATCTGTACCTCCGGGACTTCCTCCGGCAGTTCGCGGCGCTTAAAGATCCGGTCAAACTCCTCCTCTGCCCTCTCGGCCGCTTCCCGCCCGTGGTAAAGGCCTACCAGTTCTCTGGCCAGGCGGCGCTTGACCTCCCGCGGGTGCAGCCGACCCCCCTTGAGCCCTTCTTCGATCTGGCGCACCTCAGCCGGTGGAAGATCGGTGGTCAGCTCAAAGTAGTGCAGCATCACCTCGTCGGGAATGGACATGACCTTGCCGTACATCTCCCCCGGCGGTTCATTGATCCCGATGTAATTGCCCAGGCTCTTGCTCATCTTTTGCACGCCATCCGTGCCCACCAGAAGGGGCATCATGATGGCTACCTGAGGCTCTTGTCCGTACTCCCGTTGCAGTTCGCGTCCCACCAGGAGGTTGAACTTCTGGTCGGTCCCCCCTAGTTCCACGTCCGCCTTCAGGGCCACCGAATCATAGCCCTGCATAAGAGGATAAAAGAACTCGTGGAGTCCGATCGGCTTTTCTTCAGCAAAACGCCGCGCAAAATCATCCCGCTCCAGCATCCTGGCTACCGTATAGTGGCTCGCCAGTTCCAAGACGCTCTCAAAGTTCAACGGGGCCAGCCACTGACTGTTAAAGACAATTTTAGTCCGCTCTGGATTGAGAATTTTAAAGATTTGCTCCCTGTAGGTTTGGGCATTAGCTTCCACTTCTTCTTTGCTCAAAGGCCGGCGAGTGGTGGAGCGCCCCGTGGGATCGCCGATGCGCCCTGTAAAATCCCCGATCAAAAAATAGACCTCGTGCCCCAGATCCTGAAACTGCTTCAACTTGCGGTAAACCACCGTATGGCCCAGGTGGATATCGGGGCAGGAGGGGTCCGTGCCCAACTTCACGCGCAGAGGTCTCTTTTCCCGCCGGCTGCGCCGCAGCTTCTCTACCAGGTCTTCCACATTAATAATTTCCGCTGCACCCTTGCTGAGGAGCTCCAACTCCGCCCGGATCTCTGCTTCTTCGTACAACTGAGCATCCCTCCGCCGCTTTTGTACAGTTTTTTATTATATCACGCCCCTCTTCCACCAGCAATTGGGCCAACTTGAGGCTACTTCATCCCCTCAACCTGTGTTATAATTAGACGGCGAGATCCGCCCGACCGCTCCGCTCGAGGTTGCGGCTTGGGAGGCTCAAAAATAGGGGGTTTTCTAGTGGCAAGTCCACGTTTACGCGCTTCCCACTTCATTGCCTATACCGCCTTGCTGACGGTTTGCATCCTGGTGGGTTCCCTGCTGGGGATGGTTGCCGGGGCTTTGCGCACCGTCCCGCGGCTTTCTGACGTCCAATTCAACCCCAAGATGACTACCACCATCTACGACATCAACGGCGAGGTCATCGCTCGGCTGTACAAGGAAAATCGCATCCCGGTGACGTTGGACAAAATTCCGCAATACCTGCAAGACGCCGTAGTTGCCATCGAAGATGAGCGGTTTTACGAACACCACGGCATCGATCTCCGGGCCATCCTCCGGGCTTTGGTGATGGACATTCTCCACCGGGAAATCGTTCAAGGTGGCAGCACCATCACGCAGCAACTGGCTAAAAATGTCTTCCTCAGCCATGAACGGACCTGGACCAGAAAACTGAACGAGGTGCTGTGGGCCATTCAAATTGAGCGCAAGTACTCCAAGCAGGAGATCTTGGAAACTTACCTCAACGAGATCTATTTCGGCCACGGCGCCTACGGAGTGGAGGCAGCCTCTCAGCTCTACTTCGGCAAACACGTTCAGGAGCTGGACCTGGCAGAGGCAGCCCTCTTAGCCGGTCTTCCGCGGGGACCAGGTTATTACTCCCCCTTTCTCAATCCCCAGGCTGCGTTGGAGCGCCGCAACCTGGTCCTCCACCGCATGGCTGAGTTAGGGTACATCACCCCTGCCCAGGAGAAGGAAGCTGCGGCGGAACCCCTCAAGCTGGCCGAGCTCAAGCCCAGCCAAAACCAGGCGCCGTACTTTGTGGACTACGTGACTCAGTACCTCCTGGACAAGTATGGGGAGGCGGAGACCTTTGCCGGGGGGCTAAAGGTCTATACAGGGCTGGACCTAAAGATGCAGGCTGCGGCGGAGGAGGCTCTCTTGAAGAATTTGCCCGCAGGCAAGGTGGACCAGAACGGGCTCCAGCAGCCACAGGGGGCACTGGTAGCCATCGATCCGCAGACGGGTTACATCAAAGCCATGGTAGGCGGTCGAGGGACTGATAAATTCAACCGGGCAGTACAGGCTTTCCGCCAGCCCGGCTCGGCCATCAAGGTCTTCCTCTACACGGCCGCTATTGATCGCGGTTACACCCCGGCCTCCATCATTGAGGATTCACCGGTGGAGTACGAGCTACCCGACGGCCGGACCTGGTCTCCGCAGAACAACGACGGTCTTTTCCGCGGACCCATCACCCTGCGCACGGCCTTGGAGGACTCCATCAACGTGGTGGCAGTCAAGCTGCTGGACCAGGTGGGAGTCGGAACCATGATCCACTACGCCAAGTTGATGGGTATCAACTCTCTGGTCGAGCGGGGAGAGCCCAACGACCGGCACCTGGGCTTGGCCTTGGGTGGCATCGTCAAGGGCGTCACTCCGCTGGAGATGGCCATGGCTTACAGCGTCCTGGCCAATCAGGGTGTACGGCTGGACCGCCCCTTAGCCGTCATCAAGGTGGTTTCCCGGGACGGCCGGGTGCTGGAGGAAAACCGGGTGAAGAAGACCATCGTCCTCAGCGAGCAGACCGCTTACGTGGTCACCGACATGCTGCGGGGCGTGATCGAGCGCGGCACCGGGAAAGCGGCTAACATCGGCCGACCGGCAGCTGGCAAGACAGGGACCACCACCGACTACACCAACGGCTGGTTCATCGGCTATACGCCAGACCTGGTGGCCGCGGTCTGGATCGGGAACGATAACCAAAAGGAACCCCTGACCTACGGAGGAGTTAACTACGGAAGCTGGCAAGCGGCATACATCTGGGGCCAATTTATGCGCCGGGCCCTGGCCGGAACCCCTGTCCGGGATTTTGTGCGGCCGGCTAACATTGTAACCGCCAACATCGATCCGGAGTCGGGGCTGCTCGCCACCTCCCAGTGCCCCAACGTGCGCACCGAGATCTTTATTCAAGGGACGGAGCCCACCGAATACTGCCCGCTCCACCAGAGCTGGTGGCAGCGCTGGTGGCCGGGGGCAAAACCGGCTCCCGCGCCCGCGCCCGCCCCGGCGCCTGCTCCGGAAGAAGAGGGAGGCTCCGAAGCTCCCCCTCCCGGAAAGGCCCCCTCCTCCCCGGGGACCGTTTCCAATCAGGCCGGTTCGGGCGACGCTCCTCTGACGCCTTTGCCTACGCGCCCCCTGGTCAGCCCGTAACCGGCCCGCCGGCCGTCACCCTGTTTAGGTCCCCGTTACTCCAGCTCCACGACGGTCACCCCGTCGCCGCCCTCAGAGTAGGGCGCCGATTGGAAACGGACTACGCGGGGATGCTGTTCGAGGTAAGCGCGCACAGCCTCGCGTAGAGCCCCCGTCCCTTTGCCGTGGACGATGCGGACCCGCGTAAGCCCGGCCAGCAGGGCATCATCCAGGTATTTGCCCGTTCGCTCTAAAGCTTCAGCCACGGGCAGACGCCGGACGTGCAGCTCCGGGCTAATGGACGCAGCCTTGGCCCGGGCCAGTTGCTCCACGTTGGACCGCCTGGCCCCTTCAGGCGGAAGGCGGCGCTCCGGCGGCAAGGGGCGCACGCTGCCTAAAGGAACGGTAGCCCGCAAAGGCCCCAACTGCACCTCCACCGCAGCGCCGCCTGCGGCGGGAGCGATGACCGTCCCCTCTTGATCGAGGGTGGCCACCCAAACCCTCATCCCGGGCTCCAGCGGAGCAGCTGGCCCAGGCGCCGGACCCCCAAAGCCTTCCCGGCCTTCGCTGCCCACTCCCGGTTCTTCTTTTGCCCCTTCCTCCGCCCACCGGTGGGCTAACCGCCGCTCCAGGTCAGCCAAGCCGCCCCGCACCGCAGCGGCGGCAGCCTCCACCTCTTCCCTGGTCGCGGGGGGCTGGGCGACCAGCCGGCGCAACTCGCCTACCAGGGCGTCAATCTCCGCCCGCGCCTCCTTAAGCAGTTGTTCGGCCCGGGCGCGCGCCTCGGTCACGATGCGAGAGCGCTCTTCCCGCAGGCGGGCGCTCCGGTCGCGATACTCCTCCGCCCAACGCCGGGCCTCGTCCCGCTGCCGCTCCACTTCCCGACGGGCTTCTTCCGCGCTCCTCCGCTCCTCTTCCAGGTGCCGCAAGAGCTCCTCCAGCTCCACCCTGGCGCCGGGCAAAAGGCGGCGGGCGCGTTCGATCACCTCAGGCTGCAAGCCGAGGCGGGCAGCGATCTCCAGCGCGTTGGACCGGCCGGGTAGTCCGATCAGCAGTCGGTAAGTGGGGCGCAGCGAGACGGCGTCAAATTCCACGGCGGCATTCTCCACCCGCGGGGCATTGTGGGCGTACGTCTTCAGCTCGCTGAAGTGGGTGGTGACGATCGCCTTGGCCCGGCCCCGCAGCTCCTCCAAAATGGCGATGGCCAGGGCCGCCCCCTCCGCCGGATCAGTGCCCGTCCCCAACTCATCCAGCAGGACCAGGCTCTGCCCCCGGATCAACCCGAAAAGGCGAACGATGTTGGAAAGGTGCGCGGAGAAGGTGCTGAGATTCTGAGCGATGCTCTGCTCGTCTCCGATGTCAGCCAGGATCTCGTCAAAAACGGAAACCTCGCTCTCAGTGGCAGCGGGGATGAAGAGCCCGGACTGGGCCATCAGGTGGAGAAGCCCCACCGTCTTGAGGGTCACCGTC
>JASBVW010000122.1 GCA_029961005.1 Bacillota bacterium | reverse complement strand
TGGAGCCGCCACTGAGGGGTAAACTCCCACTCCGCCCGCGCCCCTACCCAGTGGCCCGCCACCGGCGCTACGGGAGGGAGGAGCTCCCCGCCGGGCGGGCCGCTCCCCGTCGGTGGACTTTTTGCCAGCGGCCGCTCGTAACCGCAAGTGGCCTCCAGGGCGGAGAGAAACCCCGGCCGCCGGGGGAAAGAAGACCGGACGCCCAGGCGCCACATCTCGCCCCGCCCGGACCCCTGCTCCGGGTGCAGGTTGTCCGCCGCCTCCGCCAGGGTCGCCTCGGAAGAGAGCTCCAGTTCCGCCTGGGGCAAGGTCAGCCTCCGCCCCAGGCGCAGGGAGTGCTGGCGCACCGTCTGATCTCCCGCCGGTTCGTTGCTGAGGAGGTCGCTGTAGCTGAGGGTGCGATTGGCCGAGTAGAAGTAGTCCAGGGTAATGCGCTGCGGAAGGTCTCCCACCGCCCGGAAGAAGGAACTCTCCACGTCCGCCGTCCGCCAGTCGTCCGAGCGGCTCAGGTAGTCCGCGTGCGTCCACAGGGAGAGGCGCAGCCGCCCCTGCGGGAAGAAGCTGGCCGAGAGGTCATAACCCCGGACCTGCGCCCCCCCGTTGCTACTGGTCTCACTGTTCCCAGAGGTATAAAGCCAGCGCCGGGCCGTGAGCCCCACCTGATACGTGCCCAGGCGGGGACTGCCCAGGGGTCCCCCCAGCCCCAATCGGTAATCGCCGGCCAGGGAGAAGCGGTCCCGCGAGGGATCGTTCAGATCCCCTTGATAAAGGGCGGTTACCCCCAGCGAGCCCGAAAGGTGCACCAGCTCCTGAGCAGTTGCGGTGCGATTTACCAAAAGGCCAAAGAAAATCACCAATCCCACCGACGCCCCCACCGGGGCCTTCACTGAGCGCACTGGCTTCCCCCCGTCCGCCGCCGTGGGAGAGCCTGCCTTGCCTACTTTTTTCCTCAAGTTCCAGCCCAGCCAGGACGATAAATAAAGTGACGGGCAGGCTCGACCGGCCAGGATAAAAAGGGGGGGCCGGAGGCCCCGCCGAGCCACCGGCCCCCAGGCTACGGTGTCACGTGTGCGCAGATCACTTGCCGTGGCAGGCCTGGCAGAGAGCGCTGCCCGTGTTGTCCATCACCAGGAACTTGGCCACCTTCTTGGTGGTGCCGGTGACCGTGTCCACCTGGTTCATGCCGTGCACGTTGTGGCAGCTGGCGCAGGTGATGTACCCATGCCCAGTGCCATCGGCGGCCACGGTGTAGACCAGGTCGATCGGCGAGGAGCCCTGGTTGTGGGACGACGGTTCGGCCACGATCTGCTTGCCGTAGATGGTGATGTACGGCCCGTGGGAGCCGGCCGTAGCCGCATCGACCTTCCCGGCCGCCCAGTCGCACTGTTTGTTCACCGGATGGTCGTTACTCAGGTCGGCGCCCAGGTTGGACGCGTTCCCGATGGTGTCGGCCACCGGCGGCGTACCGCCAAAGGCGATGGTCCCATCGTGGCACTGCATGCAGAGGGTGGAGGAGCTCTCCACCGACCCCTTCTCGTCGGTGATGACCAGGCTCAGCCCGGATTCGTCTACATAGTCCCGCGTCCAGATGCGGAACGCCTCCACCGCATTGTGCGGGACGTGGCAGGCCCGGCAGATCTCCGCCCCGGCCGGGACAAAGTCCGGGCCGAGTTCTGCGGAGTAGCCGGGGGTCAGGCTGGTCGCCAGGTTGGTATAGGTCGTGGAAGCGCGGAAGTCGTGCTTGCTCCCGGCGATGTACCCGCCTGACTTGTAGACGATCTCGCCCAGGGCTGTGCCGCCCAGGAGGGCAACAACCAGGACAGCGAGGCCCAGGATCGCCAGCCTCTTCATCTTTATCACCTCCTTTCATCTGCAAGTGCTCCTCTTGCGGCCGCGTCCGCCGCAAGAAACCTCACCTGCGCCTCAGGCAGCCAAAGCAGCTAGGCCGGTTGTTGATTTAAGCCGGCGGCTCTGCCCGCAGCCGGGCCGACCTGAAGCGCGGGTTTACAGCTTTAAAACTTGGACCCGGCGATTCCCCCCGTCCGCCACCAGGATGCGCCCCTCCCGGTCCACGGCGATCCCCGCCGGCAGGAAAAACCGGGCCGGGTCGCGGCCGGGCTGGCCGAAGAAGAACTCCACCCGGCCGGTCGGGTCAAAGACCTGCACCACGTGGAGGTAGCAGTCGGTGACGTAGATGCGCCCCCCTCCGTCCACCGCCAGACCCTTGGGGCGCGGCAGGTCCCCCAGGCCGTCGCCGATCTGGCCGAAGCGGAAGAGGAACCGCCCCTCGCCATCCAGGACCTGCACCCGGTAGTTGAGGGTGTCGGCCACGTAAATCCGCCCCTCAGGACCCACCTTGACGTCCACGGGGAAGTTGAACTGGCCCTCCCCTACCCCCCGCTGGCCGATGCGGCGCACGAAGTTGCCCTCCAGGGTGTAGACCAGCACTGCATGGCGCAGGGCATCGGCCACGTAAAGGAGCCTGCGCCGGCGGTCCACGTCGAGGCCCGTGGGGCGCTCCAGGTTCTCCTCCTCTCCCAGGAAGTGGCCGAACTCCCGGACGCGCTTGCCCTCGGCATTGAAGACCACTATGCGCTTGAGGGCCGAATCGCTGACGAAGAGCTTGCCCTCCGCCACCGCCACGCCTACGGGGCTCAGCAGGTACCCCTCGCCCAGGGTGCGCAGGAACTGCCCTTTCTGGTCAAAGACGAAGACCTGGTGCAGGGCGGTGTCGGTGACGTAGATGGCTCCCGTCTCCGGGTCCACCGCCACGGCGTGGGGTTTCTGCAGAGCCAGAGCGCGCTCCGGCCCTAAGAGAAAATTCCAGAAGGAGCTTTGGGACTTCTGGCCCGTCAAACTGTCCAGATATTTGATGGGGTACTCCCGAATAGGCTGAGGGGCCCGCTGTCCCGCCGTCGGGGTAGGGGCCGCTGCGGCCGCCGGAGCCGAAGCAGCAAAGGCGGAGGCAGGGGCCGAAATGAAGGCGGCTGAAGAGAGCGCCGGCACCGATGACACAAGCATCGGCCGGCTCAAGGCTGCAGCCAGCAGGGAGAAGGAAAGAAGTAACGCACCCGCGGCTACCGGAGTTACAGCCCGGGCCGTGGATGCGGCGCCGGTATCTGCAGGGGCGCGGCGGCTCGGTTTTACCTGGCGAGCATGGCGCATCCTCTCCCCACCTCATCCTCTCGTGGCTGTCGCGCTACCACATAATACCGGGGCGGGCTGGCGCTTCCTCTCAAACCAGACATATTATACCATTGAGTCTAAAATTGGTCAATATTTAGGCTTTGACAGGCGTATTTTTAATTTTGTTCCACGTTAGTGCCCACAATCTTCTTTAATCTTTCTTTTCCTGCCTTATCTGATATTTTCCGTGAAAGAAGTTCGACACACTTTGCCCCGAAAAGTGGAAAAGGGGGCAATGCCCCCCGGGACCGTCACTCTCCTTGAATCGCCTGGTTCTGCCTCACTAATGGCACACAAAGCCCGGTAGTCCTCCTCCGCAGGAGTCCATATTGCGGTAGCCCTCAATAAATTCGTTGACCCGGATCCACGAGGGCAGGTTGCGCCCCCGGTTAATGCCGGAGGTGCCAGTGCTAGAGTGGGCATTATGGCAGTTCGGACAACCGTAGCCAAAGCCTATGACGTGCAGGTAGTGGAGGTTTGATCCGGAGCTGCCCGGATACCTGAACCAGCTGAATCGCCCGGCATACCCGCCGGGAGGAGGGTTGAGCTCGCTGATCTCCCGCCGGATATCCACGGCATTAGGCCAAGTGCCGTCGTGGCAGCGCAGGCAGAAGTCGTCAAAGGCCCGCGTGCGCACGCTATAGGCCCATTCAGGAAAGGCCAGCAACTCATTGGGCCGATCCGGGTCGGAGACCAGAGAGCCCGTGGCAGCAGGCCACACCAGATGCGGATTATGGCAATCAGAACAGGAGATCCCTTGCTCCGGCCAATCCACCTTATGGCGCGAGTCGATCCCCACTTGTGTAAACTCCTCTCGCTGCTCTTCGTGGCACAGGAAACATAACTCCGGCTCCCTGGTCCAGAGCAGTTTTTCAGGGAAGCCCCCTCCCACCTGGTCTTCCCAGCCGTGGGGGTTGTGGCAGTTCACACACTGACCGGGAAAAGCAGGCCGGGAGGGATCAGACCGGCGCACACCTTCCGCCAAAGGAGCAGCAAAATGGGCCGAGACATTATAGGCTTCTTTCCCGGGCCATCTGCCCCACGGACGCCGGCCTTTGCCGTGGCAGGCCAAGCAAAGCCCATTATCAGCGTTGTCCTTCCGCAAGAGCCCCTGAGTGGTCTCTGGAAAGTGGATAGAGTGGCAATTCAGGCAGTCGCCGGGTAAAAACTGGGTCCCCGCCCACTGGGCTCCCGTGATCGAATTGCTGTGGGCCGAAAACTGCCGGTAGACCAGGGGGCCGGGAAAACCGGGCGGGCTGCTCCTCTCCCCGTGGCAGGTGATGCAAAGGGGCATGGCCTCCTGGTCTCCACCCTCCCGGAACATGAGCCTAGAGTCGGGCGAGCCGCCGTGGACGCTGTGGCAGGTCAGGCATCCTCTGGGATTGGTTGCGGGGTCGCCGTGGGGTGTAAACCTCACCTTGCCGGCTTTCAGCTCCGCTGAGGCCGCCCAGGTCAGGGCTCCTGTAGCCACCAGCAGCACCAGAGCCCCCAGCATGGCAAACACTCCTTGGTTTCCTGCTTGACCCCTTCGCCTTCCCCACATCTCCGCTTCCGCCTTTCTTGTCAGCTTGGGCCTTCAGAAAGCAATCCGCATGCCCGTGCTCACCCACCACCACTCCCGGGTGTAGAGGGGGTCGCTGCTCTTAGAGCGCTGGCTCCACCGGGCTTCCGCAAAGTAAGTCCCTATCCACCAGGGCTCCGCCCAGCGCAAGGCCGCCTCTTGGCTCCTCCCTTCTTCGCTGGAGGCCGAAACCCCCCAGCGATAGGACAGGCTGGCGCTGGCACCGGTGCGCAATACCCGGCTCACCGAAGCGCCGGCCGTGGCCGCTTGCAGCCACTGGCCCGTCTGAGCCAGCGTGCCGTGGTGAGTGAGAGTCAGGTCCAGCACCCAATCCCGGGGCAGGCGCCCTCGCAACTGCCCGCTTTCCTGAACGGAGCACACCTTCCACCCATCGGCCCTGTTGCCTACGGTGGCACCGAGATCCACGCCTCCGGTGAAACCCGGCCTGAACTCCCGCTGATAGCGCAAGCCCGGTTTGACGTCCGTCTCCACCTGGGG
>JASBVW010000121.1 GCA_029961005.1 Bacillota bacterium | reverse complement strand
TAGATGACGACCCCCGGTAGAGCCGCTGCCTCTGCCACTCCGGTGATGGGCAAGCCCGTCTCGTAAGGACCGGGATAGCCACCGGAGGCCAGAACCACGGTAACCGCAAAGCCAGTGGACCACCGCACCTGGTAGCCCGCCAGCTGGCCGGTGGCCGCCCGCCAGAAGAGTTCGGCCGTATCGCCGACCAAGAGCGGCAGCACCACCTGCGTCTCCGGATCGCCCAGGCGGCAGTTGAACTCTACCACCTTCGGCCCTTCCGGGGTGAGCATCAAGCCGGCGTACAAGACCCCGACGAAGGGCCGCCCTTCCGCCGCCAAGCCTTGGAGGGTGGGGGCGATGATCTCCCGCTCGATGCGCTCCAGCGCGGCGGCATCCAGGTCCGGAACCGGGGCGTAAGCGCCCATCCCGCCGGTATTGGGCCCCTGATCGCCGTCCAGAGCGCGCTTGTGATCGCGCGCCGCGGGCAGAAGCAGGTAGCGCTCCCCGTCGCTGACCGCAAAGACCGAGACCTCCCGGCCGGGGAGAAACTCCTCTATCACCACCCGGGCCCCTGCCTCGCCAAAGATCCGCTCCTCCATAGCCGCGCGCAGGGCGTGCCGGGCTTCCTCCCGGGTAGTGGCCACCGTCACCCCCTTACCCGCGGCCAGGCCGTCCGCCTTGACGACCAGCGGCAGAGGCGCCCGCTCCGCGTACTCCCGGGCCGCCGCCGGATCTTGAAAGGTGCGGTAAGAGGCTGTAGGGATGTGATGGCGGGACATGAACTCCTTGGCCAGAGCCTTGCTTCCCTCGATGGCCGCTGCGGCTGCGGTGGGGCCAAAGACCGCCCGTCCCTGCTGGCGCAAGCGATCGGCCAGGCCGGCCACCAGCGGGACTTCTGGCCCTACTACGGTCAGATCGATCCGCTCCCGCTCCACCAGGGCAGCCAGCCCCTCTACATCGTCGGCCCGCACGGGCAGGCAGGTGGCCACCTCCGCCATGCCCGCGTTCCCCGGGGCTGCGTAGAGAGCCTCCACCTGAGGGCTGGCCGAAAGGCTGCGCACCAAGGCGTGTTCCCGACCGCCGCCCCCCACTACCAGAACCCGCATCTTCCTCCCCCTTTCCGCCCCTCTCCCGCCGGCTCAATGTTTAAAGTGGCGCACGCCGGTGAAGACCATGGCGATCCCGGCCCGGTTGGCCGCAGCGATGGAATCCCCATCCCGCAGAGAGCCGCCCGGCTGCACAATGGCCCGGATGCCAGCCTCCGCCGCAGCTTCCACCACATCGGGCAGAGGGAAGAAGCCGTCCGAGGCCAAAACGGCCCCCCGCGCCGCCTCTCCCGCCCGGGCCAGGGCGTAACGGGTGGGGTCGATGCGGTTGACCTGCCCCGCTCCGATCCCCAGGGTCTGCTTCCGCCGCGCCACCACAATGGCGTTGGAGCGGGCGTGCTTGACCACGCGCCAGGCAAAGAGGAGGTCCGGCCAGTCTTCCTCCGCCGGCTCCCGCTCGGTCACCACCCGCCAGGTGGAAGGGTCGTCTTCGTCGCCCCAGCCCAGATCGGCGTCTTGGAGCAAAAGGCCGCCGGGAACCCGCTTCCAATCCCAGTACGACTCGCGCTGCCCGCCCACCAGTTCCGGAAGGGCCAAGAGGCGCAGGTTCTTCTTCTCGCTCAAGACCGCCAAAGCCTCCGGTGCAAACTCCGGAGCGAGGACGATCTCCAAAAAAGGTTCCCGCAAAGCGCGGGCCGCCTCCTCGTCCACCGGCCGGTTGAGGGCCACGATGCCGCCAAAGATGGAGATCGGGTCGGCCGCGTGGGCGCGGGCAAAGGCCTCCGCGATGGTAGCGCCGCTGGCCACGCCGCACGGCGTAGCATGTTTCACCGCCACCGCCGTGGGCTCCGGGAACTCCAGCACCAGTTCCAAAGCGGCCGCGGCATCGTTGATGTTATTAAATGAGAGCTCTTTCCCTTGAAGCTGGCGAGCCGCCGCTAGAGAGGGGCCTCTGTAGAGGGGATCGCGGTAGAAGGCCGCCCTCTGATGGGGATTCTCTCCGTAGCGCAGGGACTGCACCTTCTCAAACCCCAGGACCAGCCGGTCTGGAAAGAGCTCCCGCTCCCCCTCCGCCCTCACCCGGCTGAGATAGGAGGAGATGAGCGAATCGTAGAGGGCGGTATGGGCAAAGGCCTCAGCCGCCAACTCCAGGCGCACCTCCAGGGGCACCTCCCCTTCCCGGCGCAAGAGCTCCAGCACCCGCCCGTAGCGCGCCGGGTCGACGACCACCGTCACGTAGCGGTAGTTCTTAGCCGCCGCCCGCACCATAGCCGGGCCGCCGATGTCGATCTCCTCCACCGCCTCCGCTAAGGTGATTCCCCGCTGCTGGACGGCCCGCGCGAAGGGGTAAAGGTTGACCGCCACCAGATCGATGGGCTTAATCCCGGCCGCGGCCAGGTCCTTGGCGTGGTGCTCGTCCTCCCGCACAGCCAGAATCCCGCCGTGGATGGCTGGATGCAGAGTCTTTACCCTCCCGCCCAGGATCTCGGGAAAGCCGGTGACGTCGCTGACGTAGGTGACCGGCAGCCCCGCCCCGCGCAGTTCCTTGAGGGTGCCTCCGGTGGAGATGATCTCCCAGCCCAGCTCCACCAGTCCCCGGGCAAACTCCACCACGCCCGCCTTGTCCGAAACGCTGATCAGGGCCCTGCGCCCTCCTGCCATCTCTCTACTCCCTCCTCGTTCAAAGTAAGTCACAAAGTAAACCCGCACTCCCAGGGCCGCCTCCGGCCCTGAGGACCGCGCGATGTTACCTTTCCGGGGGTGCGATGAGCACCCGGCGCCCTTCGATGCGCAGCCGCCCTTCGGCGTAGAGGCGAATCGCCTCCGGATAAAGGCGATGCTCCTCCACCAGGATGCGCGCAGCCAGGGTCTCCGGGGTGTCGTCCTGCTCCACCGGGACCACCGCCTGGAGAATAATCGGGCCCGTGTCCATCCCCTCGTCCACAAAATGGACGGTGCAGCCCGAAAACCGCACCCCGTAGCGCACCGCCTGCTCCTGGGCGTGTAGCCCGGGGAAGCTGGGCAAGAGGGCGGGGTGGATGTTCATGACGCGGTGGCGGTAGGCGGAGAGAAAGGTGGGGCCTAAGAGGCGCATGAACCCAGCCAGAACCACCAGCTCCACCCCATGCTGGCGGCAGATCTCCACCAAACGCTCTTCGTACACCTGGCGGGAAGGAAAGTCTCCCGGCAGAACGGCCAGGCCGGGAATCCCGCGCCGCCGCGCCTTTTCCAGGGCGGGGGCCTCCGGCCGGTCGGAGAGGACCACCGCCACCCGCGCCGGCAGCTTTCCTGCCTCGATCGCCTCCAGAATGGCCTCCAGATTGCTGCCCCGCCCAGAGGCGAAAACACCCAGCACTAAAGGCCCTTTCATAAAAGCTCCACCCCCGGCTCGCCCTCAGCCACCTGACCCACGAGATAGGCCCGCTCCCCCGCCTCTGCCAGAAGAGCCAGGGCCTTCTCCACCTCCTCTGGCGGGAGGACCAGGACCAAACCAAGCCCCAGGTTAAAGGTCCCAAACAGGTCCTCCTCAGATAAACCACCTTGCTCGGCCAGAAAAGGAAAGATCGGGGGTACAGGCCAGCTCCCCTTCCGGATGAAGGCGCGACAACCCGGCCCCAAGGCGCGGGGAATATTCTCGTAAAAACCTCCACCGGTGATGTGGGCGGCCGCCTTGACCCGCACCCGGCCGCGCAGAGAGAGAAGGGCCCGGACATAGATGCGAGTGGGTGTGAGGAGCTCCTCCCCCAGGGGCCGCTCCAGCCCGGGAGGGGTCCCGTCCAGGGGGAGGTTGCGCTCCGCCAGGATGCGGCGCACCAGCGAAAAACCGTTGCTGTGCAGGCCGCTGGAGGCCACCCCCAAGAGCTGGTCGCCCGGGCGCACAGCCGCCGGATGCCAGAGTTGATCCTCTTCCACCACCCCCACCGCGAAACCGGCCAGATCGTACTCCCCTTCCCCGTAAAAACCGGGCATCTCGGCCGTCTCCCCGCCCAAAAGGGCACACCCCGCTTGGCGACACCCCTCAGCGATGCCCGAAAGGACCTCCTCCGCCACCTCCGGGTCCAGCCGGCCGGTGGCGAAGTAGTCCAGGAAAAAGAGGGGTTCAGCTCCTAAAACGGCCACGTCGTTGACGCACATCGCCACCAGGTCGATGCCCACGGTATTGTGGCGGCCCAGGCAGGAGGCCAACTTCAACTTCGTCCCCACGCCGTCCGCCCCTGCCACCAGGACCGGCTTCCGCCAGCGGCCGGTGTCCAGGGCAAACAAGCCGCCGAAGCCGCCGATCTCGCCTAAGACGCCGGGCCGGAAGGTAGAAGCGGCCAGGCGGCGCACCCGGCGGACCACCTCGTAGCCGGCCTCCAGATCGACCCCCGCCCGGCGGTAGCTCTCTCCTCTTGGCTGCACACCTTTTCACCTCACCCTTCGAAGATGAACTTCTCCGGCCGCTCCTCTGCCAGGGCGACGGGGTAATGGCCGGTAAAACAGGCCAGGCACAGGTGCTCCCGCGCCAGCCCCACCGCCCGGACCAACCCCTCCGGGGAGAGGTAGGTCAGGGAGTCGGCGCCGATGCGCTTTCGGATCTCCTCCTCCGAGTGGCGGGCGGCGATGAGCTCCCCGCTCTGCGAGGTGTCGATCCCGTAATAGCAGGGGTAGCGGTAAGGAGGGGAAGCCACGTACATGTGGACCTCCGCCGCCCCCGCCTCCCGCAGCAGGTTGACCGTCTTGGCGGAGGTGGTCCCTCGCACGATGGAGTCGTCGATGAGGACGATCCGCTTGCCCCGGATGACCGGCTCCACCGGGCTCAGCTTGATCCGCACGCCCAGCTCTCGGCGAGCCTGGCTGGGTTGGATGAAGGTGCGCCCGATGTAGCGGTTCTTGATCAGGCCGATCTCAAAAGGCAGCCCCGAGGCCCGGGCAAAGCCCATGGCGGCCGAGGTCCCGGAATCCGGGGCAGCAATGACCGCGTCGGCCCTCGGTGGTCGTTCCGCCGCCAGGGCGGCTCCGATGGCTTCCCGCACCTGGTGGACGTTGCGCCCTGCCAGCTGGCTGTCGGGCCGGGCAAAGTAGATGAACTCAAAGACGCACAGGGCCGGCGTCTCCGGCGGGACGGCCTGCCAGGAGCGGACGCCCCGCTCGTCAATCACCACCAACTCCCCCGGCCCCACCTCCCGTTCCAGGCGGGCGCCCAGGTTGTTGAAGGCGCAAGTCTCGGAAGAAAGGAGGTAGGTCTCGCCCAGCCGCCCCAGGGCCAAAGGGCGAATGC
>JASBVW010000120.1 GCA_029961005.1 Bacillota bacterium | reverse complement strand
TAGGTGTACGGGGTGACCTCGACAGCGTCGAACGCCGCCAGCTCCTCCAGCCCGCGCAGCGCCTCGCGGGTGATGACCTCGTGCCCGTCCCAGGCCCGGGCGGGGCTGCCTCCCAGGCTCACCATCACCAGACCCAGCAGAAAGACCGCGCCCCACCTGAATTTGAGCGGCTTCACCGGCCGACCTCCTTTGCTTTTTTAGCCTTGTTTTCCACGTTATTTCTCTGCCGGTGCCCGGCGGACCTTTTCAAGGGAGGGGCCGTTTGGGGGGATGATGTGATATAATATTCGTAAGAAATTCTTACGCAGGAGTGGTTGGGGTGAAACGCCAGATTACTAAGGTCACGGCAAAAGGCCAGATCACTATCCCCGCCAGCTTGAGAAAGGCTTTGCGAATACGCAACGGGGATTACCTGGCTGTATACCAGGAAGGGAACCGGCTGGTAGCGGAAGTGGTCGGCGACCGCCGCACAGAACCTGGGATCGTGCAGCGGACGGCAGGCTTATGGAGGGAACGGGCGTTGGACCTAAAGGGATTGCGCCAGACGGACAACGACAGGTTGAGGAGGCTGGAGATTGACTAGAGCGGTTATAGATACCAGCATTATCATCGACCATTTAAAAGGCATCCCTGCGGCCACAGCTTACCTCAAAGGACTGGAAGAGGGGACTCTGGGCGGGATAGTAAGTAGTGTCACCTATACGGAGCTGTTTGCGGGTGAACGGATGACTGATCGCGAACGGAGACAAATCGAGATGCTTTTAGCGCTGATGGAAACAGCAGATGTCACCCCGAACATCGCCCGGGAGGCCGGTATCCTTCTTTCTCTGTATCGCCGATCCCACGGCCTTACCCCTTTGGACGCCATCATTGCCGCTACGTCTTTGAATCTGGTCCTTCCCCTGGCAACGCGTAATGTCAAGGATTTTCAATTCATACCCGACCTTAAAGTGATCAGCCCGTATTGAAATGTTTTTCCCGCGAAGGCATTCTTGCCTAACCTGGCGTTAGATGGTCTTGGCCGGCCGTATCCTGCGTTCCGGGCGGCACCCCCCGCCTCTTTCTATTTCAGAAAGGCTTTCGCTACTACAAACGGGCTGAGCCCGGCTGACAAGCAGGGGAGCAGTGGTTATAATAAAGAACCGGCTTTGTGTCGGCGAGGATCGAGAGAAAGGGGGGTGCGTATGCTTTTCGCGGAAAGCAGGCTCTGGCGCGGCGCGGCGGGCCTGATGGCCGCTCTAATCCTGGCGGCGGTGTTGGTGCCGCCGTCCATGGCCATCGGCTCTGCCCACCTGGCGGTGCAGGAGGCGCCCGGGGACCGGAAGCTACAGGCTCCGGCGGGGGATCTCCCGCGTTCGGACCTGGCGGACGAAGGCAGCCGCCCGCCGGCGAAGGGCACGGCGTCCCCGGCTCCCGGGCTGACCCGGCCGGGAGCAACCTCTCCTGGAGAGCTAGTCTCGCAGGCGGCCTCGGCTCCCCAGGCAGAACCGGCACCGGTTTCAGCCCGGTCTCGCCCGGCTCAGCCGGCCAAGCCAGCTCGGCCAGCTAGGCCGGCTCAGGCCGCTCCGGGCGGCGGTTACCGGATTCCCCTGCGCCCGGGCGATCTGGACCTTTTGGCCCGCCTGGTGCAGGCGGAGGCTGGCGGCGAGCCCTACGCCGGGAAGGTGGCGGTGGCGGCGGTGGTGATCAACCGGGTGCAGTCGAGCCGGTTCCCCGACTCGGTCCGCGGGGTGATCTTCCAAAAAGGTGCCTTCGAGCCCGTGGCCAACGGCTGGATCTGGAACCCACCCTCCCGGTCGGCCTATCAGGCCGCCTTGGATGCGCTGCGGGGCTGGGACCCCAGCGGCGGGGCGCTCTTCTTCTTCGCCCCGGCGAAGACCGGCGATGCCTTTGTCTGGAGCCGCCCAGCCGTGGTGCGGATCGGGAACCACATCTTCGCCCGGTGAGGGCGCCGGGCGGCCGGGAAGGGCGAAGAAAGGTAGAGAGGCCCGATAGAACACCTGATAGAACAACCGAGAGAACAAGGGATAAGAAGGGGCGCGGTGATGAGCAGCGCCCCTTTCGATTTTGGGCAGGAGATGCGAGGGCGCGGGAGAATATGGAAAGCGAGGGGTTGACGTGAAACGCATTCTTACCGTCCCTACAGAACTGAGCCACAACCCCCGCGTCCTCTACACCGGCAACCACTACCTCAGCCTCCCGGAGATCGACCCGGAGGACGCGGCGGTGCGGAGCCTCAACCTCATCTCCCTGGCCAACAAGGGGCTGGTGGAGGTGCGGGGGGAGGAGGGCTTGTTCCGGCCGTCCTTCTGGCAGGGGAGCCGGCGGCTGGCGCCGGACCGGGTGGAGGCGGAGCTGGAGGCCTGGTTTATCCCGTCTTTCCGTTTCTTCTTCCCGGGCCGCGCCCCGGTGGAGGTCAAGATCTGCGCCGACCTGCGGGAGAGGGGGCTGGTCTGGCTCTTCGCCAGCTCCGAGCCCGTCGAGGTGCGGTTGGCCTGCCGGGTGGACCGGCTGGCTTTTTTGCGCTTCCATGCCCACGAGGTGGAATTGGCGCTCAGAGGCGGGCGGGATCCGTGGCTGGGCAACCCGGTTTTGGAAGTGCGGGGGCCGGGGACGGCCTTTGCCCTGGCCTTCGGGGCGGAGGGCGCGGAGGGAGTGGAGGGAGCGGGAGAGGCGGAGGGGGCGCAGACAGGCGAGGGCTTCTCCTCGCAGTGGGGAGAAGGGTGGGAGCTGACCCTCGCCCTGCCCTGCCGGGGGAGGGGGGCGGCCTACGTGGCGGTGAATGCCGACCCGGACGGGGCCTCTACCACCCTCGTCCACCTGAGGCGCAAGGGCTACCGGAGGATCTACGAGGAGTTCCGGGGGTGGCTGGAGCGGAAGGCGATCCGCCTTCCCGGAGAGCCCTTCTACGAGGGGCTCCTGAACCAAAACCTCTTCTTTAACTACTTCTTCGCCCTGGGGAAGGACTTCGCCAGCGACCAGTACGTGGCCCTGACCTCCCGGAGCCCGCGCTACTACGTCTCCGGCGCCTTTTGGGAGCGGGACACCTTTCTCTGGTCTCTGCCGGCCGTCAAGCTCGTCGACCCGGAGCTGGCCAAGGAGGTGGCGCGGGAGATGATCCTCCGGCACAGCAAAAACGCCGGCGACCACGCCCACTACATCGACGGAACCGTCCTCTACCCGGGCTTCGAGCTGGATGAGGCGGCGAGCTACTTCATCCGGGCGGAGGACTTCGGCCCGGAGGAGGTGGACGCCGAACTTTGGCGCGCCTTCGACCGGGTGCGGCGGCGGGTCGAGCAGGAGTACGACCCGGAGGCGCAGCTCTACCGCACCTTCCTCCTCCCCTCCGATGACCCCAGCGCCTACCCCTTCGTCACCATCGACCAGGCCATCCTCATCCGGGGTTTCCAGAACCTGGCCGGCCTCTACCGCCGGCTGGGCCGGGAGGAAGAGGCGGCGCGCCTTTTGGCCCGCTGCCGGGAGGTCCGGGCGGGGGTCTGGCGGCACCTGGTCCGGGAGGTGGAGGGGCGGCGGATCTTCGTCTGGTCCGCCGACGGCCGCGGCCGCTACCTCCTCTACAACGACCCCCCGGGCAACCTGGGTCTTTTGCCCTTCTACGGCTTCGTCGACCCTGAGGACGAGGTCTTTCGCCACACCATCGCCTACTACTACTCCCCCCGCTACCGCTACTACGACCCGGACGCGGCCATCAACGAGCTGGCCTGCGATCACCACCCCCGCACCCCTTCGGGCTTAGGGCTCTGCGGCAGCCTGCTGAACCCGCTGTTGCGGGAGCAGGCCCTGGCCTGGCTGCGGAAAGCGCCCATGGACCACGGCCTTTTGGCGGAGAGCTTTGATAAAAACACCGGGGAGGCCAAGACGGGCGTGGGCTTTGCCACCGGGGCCGGGTACCTGGCCCTGGCCCTCTACTGCGCCCTGGTCAAGGGGAGAGGCTGCGAGGGGCCGGCTGAGGAGGGGAAACCGTGCGAGTAGCGGCTGCGGTCTGGCGGCGGGAAGACGAGGGCCCGGAGAAGATCCTGGCGCGGATCGAACGTTCCCTGGCCCTCTGCGCGCGGGAGGGGGTGGCGGTCGTGGTCTTTCCCGCCCTCATCGGGTGCTGCTTCGGCGACGGCGCCGCCTTTTTGGAGCGGGTGCGGCGCCTCTCCGCCGCCTACCCGGAGCTGGTCCTCTGCCCGGGGAGCTGGTGGGAGCGGGCGGGGGGCGTCTGGCACGCTACCGCCCTCCTGCGGGGCGGCGAGGTCTTGCTGCGGCAGCGGCAGCTCTACCTGGCTCGCTGGGAGCGGGAAGAGGGGCTGGCGCGGGGGGAGGACCTGGCTCTGGTTGAACTGGGCGCGGAGCCTGGGGGCTGGAGGACCGCCATCATTCTCTCTACCGACGTCTTTTACCCCCAGGTCTCCCGCTACGCCGCCCTGGCCGGCGCGGACCTCGTCCTCTCACCGGTGGCCATCCGGGCGGCGGAGGAGAGAGCGGACGGAGGGCGGAACGCGGAGGGAGCGGGGCCGGAGGGCGAGGCCTGCCGGTCCTCAGAAGACTTTCCGCGGCAGCTCAGCGGACTGTGGGCCAGCGTCCAGGCCAACATGTTCTTCGCGGTGGAGAGCGGCTTTAAGGGCACCTTCCGCGGCCGCGCCTTCGCCAGCCGCTCGGCCATCCACGCCCCCCTGGCCATGACGCCCCGAGAGGACGGATTTCTGGCCCTGGAGGGGGAGGCAGAGGCGTGTCCTGAGGAGAGCGGGCGCTCGGGCCGGAAGGAGAGCGGGTGCCCGGGCCGGGAGGGGGGCGGAGCTCTGAGCCCTCCGTGGCGGGCGGAAGGGGAAGGGAGCGCGCCCCGGTCCTCGCCACCGGTGCGGGGCGAGTTTTTGTCCTCGCGGGAAGGCGAGCCGGAGCTCCTGGTGGCGGAGCTGGATCCGGAGCGGAGGCGGGCCGCCCGCCGGCCCTTTGATCCTCTCCGGCAGTTGAACCCGGAGGCGTACCGGGGGCTGTATCTCGGGCCGGCGGGGGACCCGGGGGACCCCCGGCCCGGAGAGCGGCAAGGGAGGTGAGGTCCGTGCAGGAGCGGCAACCGGGGGCGCAGCCGGATGAGCAGCGCCAGGGGCAGCGGGAGGGGCAACCGGAGAAGCCACGGGAGGGGCAGCGGCGGGGGAGGTTGGAACGGCTCCTGGAGCGGGTCTTGGAGCGCTACTTCGCCCGCAGGCTGGACCCGGAGCGAATCCGGCGGCACCTCTGGTCCGGCGCCCAGCCTGGAGGTGCAGGCGCGGCACCGCCGGAGGCCGC
>JASBVW010000119.1 GCA_029961005.1 Bacillota bacterium | reverse complement strand
CTGACGGCCATCAGGCGGGCGGCCCTCAAGAAGCGCTTCCGCCCCTTCGGTTATCCGGTCTTGCTGGAGGTCCGGGAGGAAGACCCCTACCAGGCGGCCGCCCTGGCCGGCATGGGGATCGCCAAGTACGCCTCGGTGGTGGTCCTGGACCGGACCGAGCCGGAGGTTTTGTTGCCCCTGCTGACCCTGCGCCAGGACATCTATACCGATCCGCAAAAGCCCATCCAGGTCCGGCCGGAGTGCTACCCCGTGGGCGAGCCGGACGCCGAGGCGCCGGTGCTGGTCACCACCAACTTTTCCTTGACGTACTTTTCGGTCTTGAACGAGCTGGAGGCCAGCAAGGTGCCCTCCTATCTGGTCACCGTGGACACCGATGGCACCTCCGTCTTGACCGCCTGGGCTTCCGGAAAGTTTGGGCCGGAGCAGATTACGGCTGCCTTGGAGCAGACCGGCGTGGCGGGTAAGGTCCGCCACCGGACCCTGATCATACCCGGGTACGTGGCGGTGATCAGCGGGCGCCTGGCGGAGATGTCGGGGTGGGAAGTCATGGTGGGGCCGCGGGAGGCCAGCGGCTTGCCGGCCTTCCTGCGCACCCGTTGGTCCGGGAGAGGAGGGACGAACCGTGAGGCGCGTGCAGGTGCGGTTTCTGCCGGCTGAGCTGACAGTGGAGGTGGAGCCCGGGACTCCCTTGCTGGAAGCGGCGTACGCCGCAGGGATCGAGCTCCACCAGGGTTGCGGCGGACAGGGGACCTGCCGCCGCTGCCGGGTAGCCATCCGCTCCTCTGCTCCTGAAAAGGCGGTCTCCGGCCCGCTGTGGCCGGAAGGCGGCCTGACCTGGACCCTGGCCTGCCAGGCCCGGGTCAAGAAGTCTCTGACGGTGGAAGTACCTGCGGCACCGGCTCCGGAAAGGTGGGAGGAGGCGGTGGTCGGGGAGGGGGAGCAGGCCTGGATTCTCTTGGAGGCCGCAGAAGAGGTTTCCACCGAACTGGCGCCGGTCTGTTTTTCCCTGAGCTTGACCCTGCCTCCCCCGGGGCAGGAGGACAACGCCGACGACCGCCGGCGCCTGCTGCGGGTGTTGGGGGAACAGCTCGGGGGAGCGAAGATCGAACTCCCTCTGCGGACGATGCAGCTCTTGCCTAACCTGTTGCGGGAGAATCGCTGGCAGGTGCAGGGGGTGCTTTGCCGCACCCCCGGGGGTTATGAAGTGGCCGCCCTGCGGCCGCTCCGCAACAGCTATCACCTTTACGGGCTGGCGGTGGACATCGGCACCACCACGGTGGCGGCGGAGCTGGTCAACCTGGGGTCGGGCCGGGTCTGCGCCGCCCGAGGGGCGTACAACCGGCAGATCAAATACGGCGACGACGTCATCAGCCGCATCATCTACGCCGGCGAGCACGTGGAAGGGTTGGAAGAGCTGCAAGGGGCGGTGATCGAGACCATCAACCGCCTGGTGGCAGAGCTGACGGCTCAGGAGCGGATCGCCGCCTCCGACATCAGGGCCGTGGTCTACGCGGGCAATACCACCATGGCCCACCTCTTGTTGGGTGTACCCCCGGCTTACCTGCGCTGCGAGCCGTACACTCCGGCCTTTACCGTTCCGCCTCCGGTGCGGGCGGGGGAGATCGGCCTGCGGGTCCATCCGCGGGCCTGGGTCTACGGCATCCCCGGAGTGAGCAGCTACCTGGGCGGGGACGTGGTGGCAGGGGTGCTGAGCACCGGCTTGGACCGGGAGAGCCCGCTGACCCTTCTCCTGGACATCGGCACCAACGGAGAGATGGTCTTGGGCCACCAAGAGTGGCTTTTGGGTTGCGCCTGTTCGGCCGGGCCGGCCTTTGAAGGGTCGGGGGTCACCTGTGGGGTGCGGGCGGTGCCGGGAGCCATCGAGAAGGTCGAGTGGGACCCGGTGGAGCGCGAGGTCAGGGTCTTCACCATCGGGCAGCAGCCTCCCGTTGGCCTCTGCGGCTCCGGCCTGATCAGCGCTCTGGCCCAGCTCCGCCGGGCCGGGATCGTGGACCGTACGGGCAAATTTACAGCCGGGCAGGGCGGCCGCCGGTTGCGCCAGAGGGAGGGCGAGTGGGAGTTCGTCCTGGTGGAGGCCGCTCAGACGGCTACGGGGCAAGACGTGGTCCTGACCCAGGCGGACATTCAGAACCTGCTCCGCGCCAAAGGGGCCATCTTCGCCGGCCTGCGGACGCTTTTGCACGCCGTCAGCTTAGACGTGGGGCAAATCGAGCGGTTTTGGATCGCCGGCGGCTTCGGGCGCTATCTGGACCTGGAGGAATCCATCGCCTTGGGCCTCCTGCCGCCGCTGCCCGGCCAGTGCTTCCGCTACGTCGGCAATACCTCCCTGAAAGGGGCGCGGAGGGTCCTCTTGCAGCGCCACCTCCTGGAGGAAGCGGTCGAACTGGCGGAGCGGATCACTTACCTCGAGCTGAGCCTGGGCAATACCTTCATGGAAGAGTTTATCTCCGCCCTTTTCATCCCCCACACCAACCTGGAGCTCTTTCAGCGGGGAGAAGGGGCGGCCTGACCGGGAAGGGAGGGAAAGGGAATGGGTTTGCAGATTGCAGTGGCAGGGAAGGGCGGGTGCGGCAAGACCACCCTGGCAGCCCTGATCATCCGGTACCTGGTAGAGGAGAAGCTGGGCCCGGTGCTGGCCGTGGATGCCGACCCCAATTCCAACCTGGGAGAAGCCTTGGGCCTCCAGCCGGCGGCGGAGGTGGCGGATATCTTAAAAGAAATGTCCCAGAGCCTGGAGGGCCCGCCGGCAGGGATGGACCGGGGTTCCTACGTGGAGATGCGCATCCGGGAGGCCCTGGCGGAAGGGAAGGAGGTGGACCTCCTGGCCATGGGCGGGCCGGAGGGGGAGGGGTGCTACTGTTACCCCAATGCCCTCCTGCGCCGCCTCTGCGAGTCGCTGACGGCCTGGTATCCTTTTTCTGTCATCGACAACGAGGCGGGGCTGGAACACCTGAGCCGGCGGTTTACCGGCGGGGCCCACCTCTTCCTGGTGGTGAGCGACAACAGCCTGCGCGGGGTGCGCTCGGCGGGCCGGGTGGCTCACCTGGCCGACCACCTGGGGCTGAAGCTGGAGCGCCGGTACCTGGTGGTGACGAAGGTGCACGGCCGGCTCTCCCCGGAGATGGAGCGGGAGATTGCCGCCACCGGCCTGGAGCTGGGTGCGGTCATCCCCTACGATCCCCTGATTCTGGAGTACGACCTGCGCGGCCGGCCTTTCTC
The DNA here is from genome assembly GCA_029961005.1 of Bacillota bacterium. GTDB lineage: Bacteria > Bacillota > UBA5301 > JASBVW01 > JASBVW01 > JASBVW01. The sequence continues at coordinate 2,122 of JASBVW010000119.1, read as the reverse complement.
TGAGCTGCCGGACCGGTCTCCGGCTGTCCGGCAGATCAACGCCTTTTTGGCTCAGTGGTTGGCCGAAGTACAAGGGAGGAGGAAACAAGATGAAGTTCGAGTGGCCGGTGGAGAAATGGCCCGCTAGGATCTGCTCCGTGACCATTGGCCCTTCTGGTGCCGAGGCTGGAGGTGGAAAGCGGAGTGTCACCGTAGGCGGGGAGGGTGCGCTGCCGTTTCTGGCCTTGGAGGGGCCGCTCCCGCACCGCCCCGCTCTGGCCCTGGAGGTGCGCGACGAGCTGCCGGACTGGCCACAAGTCCTGCGGGATGCCCTGGGCCCTTCTTGCCATGATCCCGTGGCCTGGGCACGGCGGTGCGAAGAAGAGTGGGGCGCGGAACTGATCTGCCTGCGCCTGAGCGGGGCCAGCCCCGAGGGGAAGAACAAAGGGGTCTCTGAGGTGGTGGCCCTGGTGCGGGACCTCTCAGGAGCGATACAGAGCCCTCTCATCATCCTGGGCTGCGGCGACGTGGAAAAGGATAACGCCCTCTTCCCTAAAGTGGCCGAGGCCCTGGCCGGGCAGCGCTGCCTTTTGGGCCCGGTGACCAAGGACAACTACAAGACCATTGCGGCGGCGGCCATGGCCAACGGCCACTCCCTGATCGCTCAAAGCCCGGTGGACGTCAACATGCAGAAGCAGATCTGCATCTTGTTGGAAGAGGTGGGAGTGAAGCAGGAGCGCATCGTCCTGGACCCCACCACCGGTGGGTTGGGCTACGGCCTGGAGTACACCTACTCGGTCATGGAGCGGATTCGCCTGGCGGCCCTGCAGGGAGAAAGGAACCTGGCCTCCCCCATTATCGTCTTTCCCGGCAGCGAGGCCTGGCGGGCCAAGGAGGCGGCGCAGGCCGCCCGGAGCGGGGGGCCCGTCCAGGGGGTGGTCTGGGAGCTGCTGACTGCCTCCACCCTGGCCCAGGCCGGGGCGGATCTCCTGGTGCTGCTGGACCCCAGGGCGGCGGCGGCCTTCCGGGAGCACCTCGGCCGCTTGTGGAAAGGAGGAGAGGCGGCGTGATCTTCATCGGAGAGCGCATCAACGGCCTGTTCAAGGACGTGGCGGAGGCCATCCGGCAGCGCGACCCGCGCCCCATCCAGCGGCTGGCCGTGGAACAGACCCGGGCCGGGGCGTCCTTTCTCGACGTCAACACCGGGCCGGCTGTGGATGATCCCGCTTCCGCCATGCCCTGGCTGGTCCGGGTGATCGAGGAAGTGGTGGACACCCCGCTCTGCCTGGATTCGCCCAAGCCGGAGGTCATTGAAGCGGGATTGAAGGCGGTGACCAAGGGGCGCCCCATCATCAACTCCACTCTGGCGGAGCGGGAGCATCTGGAGCGTTACTTCCCTCTAGCCCGGGAGTACGGGGCTTATCTCATTGCCCTGACCATGAATCGCCGCGGGGTCTCCCGCGACGCCGCCGACCGCCTGGCTTTGGCCATGGAGATCGTGGTGGCGGCTGACGAGTTCGGCTTTCCGGTGCGGGACCTTTTCTTGGATCCCCTGGTCCTCCCGGTCAATGTAGGCCAGGAGCACATCCCGGAAGTGCTGGAAACCCTGCGGCAGATCAAGACGCTGGCCGATCCGCCGCCGCGGACCGTGGTGGGGCTGAGCAACGTCTCCCAGCGCTGCCCGCACCGCTCCCTGCTCAACCGGACTTTTCTGGCCATGGCGATGGCGGCGGGGCTGGACGCGGCGGTGGCGGACGTGTTGGACGAAGAGTTGAGGCAGGTGGCCGCGGCCGGGGAGATTCTCACCGGCCGGGAGATCTACAGCGAGGCCTTTTTGGAAAAGGGCCTCGCCAGGCGGGAGGTGAACGCAGGTGATCGTGGCCCGGGAGAAGCCGTTGTCGGAGATCCTCTCGTTGCTGGAGGGGGTTAACCGCGTCCTGGTGGTGGGGTGCGGCCAGTGCACCGCCCTCTGCCAGAGCGGGGGGAGGAAGGAAGTGGAGCATTTGGTCTCGCTGCTCCAGGCAGCGGGCGAGGAGAGGGGGGTGCCCTACCGGTTGAGCTCGGCCCTGGTGGCCAGGCAGTGCGATCCGCGTTACCTGGACAGCCTGGACCGCCTTTTGGACGAGGCGGAGGCCTGCCTCTC